>NZ_JAIUHE010000010.1:0-242699 GCF_020164995.1 Mesorhizobium sp. CO1-1-11 | reverse complement strand
TGCTCTCCTTGCAAAGGGCCGAAAGTGTAACCCATCTATCCGGAATGAACTGTCACCCATCTCTCGGGAAGGGCACAAAAGACCTCTCTGCCTGCCATCGTCGGCACCACGCGACATAGTGGGTTCGCCGTGGCTGTGACCCGTCCTGCTAACCCGTATGGGACTGCGGGCAGCGACACCTCTAGGCAGTGCCGCTGCCGTTGTCGCAGCTAGGCGGCCACCCCACCGCGGCCAGATTTGGTGCCGCTCATCCAAGGCAGCGGAGCAAGCGGCTCCTGCAGCATCTTGACGGATCTCGCGAACCCAGCGACGGCATCGCGCGCGACCGAGAGTGGTATCTGGCCATCGTAAGCACGCTGGCAAGCCCGGAAGGCCGTTTCGAAAATCGGGCCTCGACGCTCCCGCGGCCACTCATCCAGGAAATCGAATGCATCCTCAAGGCTTCCTATTTCTTGGATGAACTGGCCATCCTTGACTAACACCGGTCGATCGAACGTCCTGTCGCCCATATAGTCCTCCATTCGGTTGAGGGTGTTCGTTTGCTTCAGCTTTTCACGCGACGGCATGCTCAGGCTCCGCGAACATGCCGCCATCCCCACACCTGGGTGGGACACCGGCATATGCCGGAACCGGCGGCGGATCATCGTCGTCGTCATCTCGCCAGGGGTACCGCAGCCAGTTGCGCCTGGTTTTGTTGCGACGCTGGTCTGAGGACGGACTGCGATCAAACGGTGCCCTGGCCGTCGGCTTGCGCGCAATCTCGTCCAGGGTGTGGAGCGCACGAAGAATCTCGCTGACCTGCGCCATCGCACCGTTGTCCAATTGACGCAGGGTTGGATTGTCAGGAACCGCATGGGCGTCCGAGGCCCAGAAGGCGAGCAGAGCCCTCTTCTCGCCGATCGTCATGTTCTCGTTCAGGACGTCCTCGGGCGTACGCAGCGCAGCGAATTCCGCTGCGTAATCCGTCGGTTTGGATTCATGAAAACTGTAAGCTTGGGATCTCATCTCCGTTCTCCGCGATCTGTGCCTCCCGGCCGAGCCGGGAGGCGGACCACAGACTGAGGTTTCTTGTATCAGGCCACCTTGCGTTGCGGCTCGGCATCCACATCTATGGACTGCTTGTTGCCGCCATCCTGAAGCGGAACCGCTGCGGCGTTGGAACCGATCTCGATGCGCCGGGGCTTGAGTTCCTCGGGCACTTCGCGGACCAGGTCCACCGACAGCAGGCCATTATGAATATTGGCCGCCTTGACCTTGACGTGGTCTGCAAGTTTGAACACCTGCTTGAAGTTGCCTATCGCCAGGCCCCGGTGGAGGATTTCCCGATGTTGCTGATCGGGCTTTCTCTGTCCGATGACCGACAATTCGGGGCCGTTCTGCACAAGTTCCACTTCGTCGAGACCGAAGCCGGCGACGGCCATCGTGATACGATAGTCGTTGTCGCCATTCTTCTCGATGTTGTAGGGCGGCCAGTCGGAGCGCACACTGTTTTCGAGCATGTCGAAGAGCCGGTCGAAGCCGACCGTGGTGCGGTAAAGAGGCGAATAATCAAAGCTTCTCATAGCCATATCCTCCGTGAAGCAACATGGTTTACGGGTCGCCGCAGCGTCGCCGCGACGCGGTATGTCGAGCCGAAGCCTCGACGGAAAACGATCTGGGAATCACGATTTTTTTATTCAAGAGGTCGCCCGAAATTTTTTTGAAGCGGCACTACGGCCATTCCTGACCGGGCATGCATCAGACCTTGCAGGACAGTCTTCCGGTTGGAAGCGGGTGAGGAATATGGCCCGGGTGCTGGATCAACTGCCCGTGCAAATGCGCGCCAGGTTCGGCCTCTGGTCACGAGCGACCTTGCACGCTGCCGCCGCCGCGCGATAGATGCGTCGGTCAAGGGAGGACATCATGCGGAAAATTCTGGCATCAGCATTGCTGCTCACGGCAGCATCGTTCGCCACCGGCGCTCATGCGCTGGACAGCAGCGGAACCCCGGTCGTCGTGACGCCACTCGCATCACGCACCACCACTGCATCCGGGCAGCCGATCACGCTGCCACGGAAGAACGTGCAGGTGCTGGTCTCGACCTATGACATCGCGCCCGGCGCGACCTTGCCGGTCCATCGCCATCCCTTCCCGCGCTACGCCTATGTCCAGGCCGGAACGCTGAAGGTCACGAATGTCGAAACCGGCAACAGCAACACCTACAAGACTGGCGATTTCATCATCGAAATGATCGGGCAGTGGCACCAGGCCACCAACATTGGCGACGGGCCGGTCAAGCTCCTGGTGATCGATCAGGTCGAGGAAGGCGCCAAGAATACCGAATTGCGACAGTAGCCACCAGGTTGCATAGGTGCTCCCGGCGGGGCGGGAAGGCAATGCGCCGCCCGCCCCTCGCCTCGTGGACCCAGCCCCCCATGTGAACCCGGCGCTCAGCCCCAGGCGCCAACCGGCTGCCGGGTCGTCGCGTTCAGCCTATTGAAGGCGTTGATCAGGGCGATCTGGATGACCAGTCCGGCAAGGGCCTTCTCGTCATAATGCCGGGCCGCCTCCTCCCAGATATCGTCCGGCACCGCGTCCGGTCGGTCGGCGAGCCTTGTGCCGGCTTCTGCCAGCGCCAATGCCGCGCGTTCGGCGTCGGTGAAATAAGGCGTTTCCCTCCAGGCAGCGAGGGCAAAGATGCGCTCTTCCTTCTCGCCGGCTTTCTTGAGCTCGCGCGCGTGCATGTCGACGCAGACGCTGCAGCTGTTGATCTGACTGGCGCGCAGATGCACGAGCTTGCGTGTCACATAGGGCAGGTCCGCTGCCTCGGTCGACTTGTCCAGCGCCAGAAACGCCTGCAGGGCGCCTGGGATGAGCATCACCGGGTTCTTGATTCTCGCTTGCATGTGTCTTTTCCTTTTGAACTGTTCTCCGGGCGTGTTTTCCCGGCCCGGACGCCTCGCATCCAGGGTTTCGAACTTGATGAAACTGTTAGCTGCCTGCCGGGTGTCAGGCCTGGTTTGAGGTAACCTGTTCGAGCCGTTCGAGAATGCGCGGCCAGCCACTTCCCATGCCGATATAGCCACGCTCGTCGGCGGGCCGGAATCCCGACTGCTCCATTCGCACCCGGGTCGCCGTCCCCTCAGGTTTCAGTGACCACGTCACCACGGTTTTCAACCCACTGTCCGATTCCGTCCCATCGCCCCAGCTATAAGCCAGCAGCCGCGGCGCCTCGACTTTTAGCACCACACAGTTCGTCACCCCGGACCATCCGGGAACTGGTGTCGCACGGAATGTGAAGCGATGCCCCTCTTGGGCAGCGAAGTCATTCTGCATGAGCCATTCGCCGACGAGTACCGGCAGGGTCGGTGCGCGCCATATCTTTTCCGCCGAATATGGAATCAGCCTTTCGACGACGATCGATTTGGTTTCCGTCATGCCTTGCTCCTCTCGTTGCTGTCGTGGTGCCACGCGCAAAATCATAACCCATCAGCTATGTACAACCCATAACCCTGCAGTTATGTGACTGTCAAGAATGGAATCTGCCGTCTGGTCCAAGTGGCGGCGTAGCGTTCACGCTTCCGCGCCAGGCGCCCGGGTGCTAGGGCTTGCGCAACACCATGGATTGGATCGCCCCTTGACCCCAAAAATTCGCCCGCCGCTTATCGAAATCTGTGTCGAAGGCATTGATGGCCTGCTCGCCGCGCAGGCCGCCGGCGCCGACCGGATCGAACTCTGCGCCAGCCTTGTCGAAGGCGGCACCACGCCGAGCCTCGGCACCGTGCGCGCCGCTCTCGACCAGGCGACCGTGCCCTTTCATGTCATGGTGCGGCCGCGCGGCGGGGATTTTCTCTACAGCGAGACCGAATACCGCTCGATGCTTGCCGACGTCGCCGCGCTCCGCGAACTCGGCGTGCCCGGCGTGGTGTTCGGCTGCCTGAACCCCGACGGGACCATCGACGAGCAGCGCATGCGCGAATTGACAGAGGCGGCGGGCCCCTTGAACGTCACCTGCCACCGCGCCTTCGATATGACGCGCGATCCGGCCGAAGCCCTGGAAACGCTGATCCGCTGCAGGGTCGGCCGCGTGCTGACCAGCGGCCAGCGCGACACGGCGATCGAAGGCCTGGCATTGCTGCAAGAGCTGGTCCGGCAGGCCGGCGACCGGATCATCATTCTCGGCTGCGGCGGGCTCGATCTCGGCAATATCGCCGAGGTGCGCGCAAGGACCGGCCTGGCCGAAATGCACTTCGCCGCCCTCAAGGACGTGACGAGCGCCATGCGCTACCGCAATCCGAAGGTCGGCATGGGCGGCTCCGATCTCGACCGCGAGTATCGCAACACGCTGACCGATACAGCGCTGGTGGCGGCGACAATCGCGGCGGCCAAGGCATGACCTCGCCCATAGACCGCATTGCGCAGGCCGACGAAGCGGCCATACTGGCGCTCAACAACGAGCACGCCGCCGAATTGTCCTGGCTCGAAGCCGAACGGCTGTCGTTCCTGCTCGGCGAGGCCTTTTACGCGCGCCGCATCGGCGATCTCGAAGCCTTCATCATGACCTTCGACCAGGATGCGAATTACGACAGCCCGAACTTCGTCTGGTTTCGCGAGCGCTACATCAGCTTCATCTATGTCGACCGCGTCGTCGTGGCGGCGCACGCAAGAGGCCGCGGCCATGCTCGCCGGCTTTATCGGGACCTGTTCGACCACGCGCGGAGCGCCGGCCACGCGCTGGTCACCTGCGAGGTCAACACCGACCCGCCCAACCCCGCCTCGGATGCCTTCCACGCCGCACTCGGATTCGCCGAAGTCGGCGACGCGGTGATCCACGGCGGCAAGAAGGCGGTGCGCTATTACGTCAGGCAGATCGCCACCTGATCGGGTGGCACCCACCGACTCACCTGGACGTTGCGCCACCCGGAGACAGCTAAGCGCTATTTGGCGAAAAGGATCCGCTATCGTCTGGCGACTATCAAACCATCGGGCGGCTCACCAATTGCGGTTGAGCCATTCGCGTGCTGGGCGCTCGATGAGGTAGTAGCTGCAGAGCGCGCAGGCAAAAACCCCGGCCAGCATCGGCCATGGATTGCTGCCCTGCTCGTAGACGAATTTGTAGAAGGGCTGCTGCCACAGATAGAGCGAATATGACCATAGACCCAGCGTCGTCATCGGCAGGGACGACAGCCATCCGGACAAGAACCGCGTGCTGAAATCCAGCGCGTTGACGGCAATCGCCAGCAATGGCACCGCGGCCAGGTAGTGGATCGGTGTCGGTACCGAGTCCATGAACAGGCAAACCGCGCCGACGGCCGCCGCAACGGCGACATAAGGCCCCTTCAGCAAGGTCGGCAGCTTGCCGTCCGCTTTGAGCAGGCAGATCGCGGCCGACAGCAGGATCGAGGCGATGTGCACGTCGGTGCGCCAGTACGTGGTCTCATAATCCATGTGCAGGAACCAGTAGGAAACCGCGCCATTGACCATGGCCACCAGAGCCAGGACCAGCAGCAGCGGGATGACACGGCTGCGGCTGGCAACGACCGCGCTGATCGCCGCCAGGATGATATAGGCATGTTCTTCGATGCAGAGCGACCAGATGTGGTCGAGCGCGCCGGCCCGATTCAGGAGAATTCCGGCATAGTTGTAGGTGAAGGTCAGCGCCGTCAGGGCCGCCTTCCATTTGAAGGCGATGAACGTGCCTGAGAGCGCGATCATGGCGACGACAACAAAGACCAGAAGCGCCGGATAGATGCGCGAGAACCGGCGTTTGAAAAATTTCTTCAGCGGATAGCGTTCGATGAACAGGATTTCGGCCATCAGCCGGCCGCTGAGCACGAAGAAGAATTCGACGCCCAGCACGCCCAGATTGATCCCGGGAACGGGAAAAAAATGCCCGATCAGCACGAGCGCGACCGACAGACCGCGCCAGCCATCGAGATAGGCCAGTCTTGTCCTGGCCGGTCGCTCGACGATCGCTCGGGGCGGAACCAGATGGGTCGCGGAAATTTCGGACATGCCGATCCCTTCGCATTGTAATGCGAAAGGCACGGCTAAATTCCGAACCCGGCTCGCATTCCCGCCCCGACCTATACTGCAGTGCAATATAAATTTGTGCAAGTGCGAGATTGTCGCTGATGCATCTCCCCCGCAGCATGGGCCGGAATTGCTTCAGAAAGGATGGAGACGCGGCCGCCGGGAACTAGGCAACGACAGTCGCCGGGACGGGGCCGGACAGCCCGTTCCCCCGTCCGTAATCGATCTTGCGTCAGGCGTTGGCTGCCGCCACCGCGCGCTTGGCCATGACTGTGATCAGATTGGCACGGTAGTCTGATGAAGCGTGAATGTCGCTCATCAGGTTCTTCGCCGGGACTTTCACACCATTGAGCGAAGCGGCATCGAAGCTCTTGGCAAGTGCTGCCTCGATCTCCTTCGAGCGGAAGACGCCGTCGTCGCCGGCGCCGGTGACGGCAACACTGACGCCGTCCTTGCCCTTGGCCACGAACACGCCGACGATCGCGTAGCGCGAGGCCGGATTGCGGAATTTTTCGTACGCAGCCTTCGCCGGTGCCGTAAAGGAGACCGCCGTGACGATCTCGCCGTCCTTCAAGGAGGTTTCGAACAACCCCTTGAAGAACTTGTCGGCTGACATCTCGCGCCTGTTGGTGATGATGGTGGCGCCGAGCGCCAGAAGTGCGGCCGGATAGTCCGCCGCCGGATCGTTATTGGCGATCGAACCGCCGATCGTGCCCTTGTGGCGTACCGCCGGATCGCCGATCAGCGACGCCAGATGGCCAAGTGCCGGGCAGGCCTTGCGCAGCTTCTCGTCATTGGCGACGTCGAAATGCGTGGTGGCAGCGCCGATCGTGACCGTCTTGCCCGACACCTTGACCCCCTGCAGTTCCTTGATGCGGGACAGGTCGACCAGATCGGATGGCGCCGCCAGCCGCGTCTTCATAGCGGGGATCAAGGTCATGCCGCCGGAAAGCAGCTTGGCGTCGCCGCTCTTCACGAGCTTGGCGGCTTCAGTGACCGAGGCGGCACGGTGATAGTTGACTGCGTACATGGGATCCTCCCCCTAAGTGGTTAGTCAGCAGTGAGTAGTCAGTAGGGAGCAGGGAATGGCCGCTGCCGGAGGTGGCACGCTGCCCTATCCGCAACTCACTACTTCCCTAGTCACTCATTTCGCCGCGCGGATCGCGGCCCACACGGTGGACGGTGTGGCCGGCATGGCGATATCGACGATGCCGATGGCGTCGGTGATAGCATTGATCACTGCCGGCGGTGAGCCGATGGCACCGGCCTCGCCGCAGCCCTTGATCCCGAGCGGGTTGCTCGGACATGGCGTGTTCGACGTCGAGACCTTGAACGACGGCAGGTCGCCGGCACGTGGCATGGTGTAGTCCATGTAGCTTGCCGTCAGCAGTTGCCCGCTGGCGTCGTAGTGAGCGCCTTCCAGCAGCGCCTGGCCGATGCCCTGGGCGATGCCGCCATGCACCTGGCCTTCGACGATCATCGGATTGATGATGTTGCCGAAATCGTCCGCAGCCACGAACTGGACGATCTCGGTCGTTCCGGTTTCCGGATCGATCTCGACCTCGCAGATATAGCAGCCCGCCGGGAAGGTGAAGTTCGCGGGATCGTAGAACGCCGTTTCCTTAAGTCCTGGCTCCATGCCGGCCGGCAAATTGTGCGCGGTATAGGCGGCCAAAGCCACCTGGAACCACGGCAGGCTCTTGTCGGTGCCGGCGACCTTGACCTCGCCGTTCTCGATGACGATGTCGCCCTCGTCGGCTTCGAGCAGGTGGGCGGCGATCTTCTTGGCCTTGGCCTCGACCTTGTCGAGCGCCTTGGCAATCGCCGACATGCCGACCGCGCCCGAGCGCGAGCCGTAGGTGCCCATGCCCATCTGCACCTTGTCGGTGTCACCGTGGACGATCGACACCGAATCGATTGGCACCCCGAAACGCTGGTTGACCAGTTGCGCGAAGGTCGTCTCGTGCCCCTGCCCATGGCTGTGCGAGCCGGTCAGCACCTCGATCGTGCCGACGGCGTTGACCCTTACCTCAGCCGATTCCCACAGGCCGACGCCGGCGCCGAGCGAGCCGACCGCCGCCGACGGCGCGATGCCGCAGGCCTCGATGTAGCAGCTCATGCCGATGCCGCGCAGCTTGCCATTCCTGACCGAATCCGCCTTGCGCCTGGCAAAGCCGGTATAGTCGGCGGTCTTCATCGCCGCATCGAGCGAAGCGCCATAGTCCCCGGCGTCATAGTTCATGATCACCGGTGTCTGGTGCGGAAACGTGGTAATGAAATTCTTGCGCCTAAGGTCTGCCGGCGAGACGCCGAGCTCGCGTGCCGCCGCTTCCATGGTGCGTTCCAGAAGATAAGTGGCTTCCGGCCGCCCTGCCCCGCGATAGGCATCGACGGGTGCCGTGTTGGTATAGACAGTGCGCACATTGGCGTGGATGGCCGGGATGTCATATTGGCCCGACAGCAGCGTTGCGTAGAGATAGGTTGGCACGCAGGACGAGAACAGCGACATGTAGGCGCCGAGATTGGCGATCGTATCGACCTTGAAGCCGGTAATCCTGTTGTTCTTGTCGAATGCCATTTCCACCGTCGAGACGTGGTCGCGGCCATGCGCGTCGGTGAGGAAGCTCTCGGTGCGATCGGCGACCCATTTGACCGGCACTCCGGTCTTCTTCGAGGCCCACAGGCAGACGATCTCTTCCGGGTAGATATAGATCTTGGAACCAAAGCCGCCGCCGACATCCGGCGCGATCACGCGCAGCTTGTTTTCGGGCGCGACATTGTAGAAGGCGCTCATCACCAGCCGCGCGACATGCGGGTTTTGCGATGTCGTCCAGCAGGTATAATGATCCTCGGCCTTGTCGTAATGGCCAAGTGCGGCGCGCGGCTCCATGGCGTTCGGCACCAGCCGGTTGTTGACGATCTTCATGCGCGTGACATGCGCCGCCGCCTTGATGGCGGCGTCGGTGGCCATGGCATCGCCGATTTCCCAATCGAAGATCAGGTTGTTCTCGGCCTCGGCATGGACCTGCGGCGCGCCCTTTTCGAGTGCCTTTGTCGCATCGACGACCGCCTTCAATTCCTTGTAGGTGATCTCGACCGCCTCGGCCGCATCGCGTGCCTGGCCCTTGGTTTCCGCCACCACCACCACGACCGCATCGCCGACATAACGGACCTTGTCGACTGCCAGCGGCGACCATGCGCCCATCTTCATGGGCGTGCCGTCCTTGGAATGGATCATCCAGCCGCAGATGAGGTTTCCGATGCCGTCGGCCTTGAGTTCCTTGCCGGTCAAGACGCCGATGACGCCCGGCATGCCTTGAGCCGCTTTCACATCGATCTTCTTGATCTGCGCATGGGCGTGCGGGCTGCGCACGAAGGCCGCATGCTTCATGCCGGGCACCACCATGTCGTCGACATAGCGGCCGGCGCCGGTGATGAACCTTTTGTCTTCCTTGCGCGCGACCCGAGCGCCGACACCTTCGATACCCATGCAGAGATTCCTCCCGAAAAGTGAATAGGAAGTGTGAATAGGAAGTAGTAGTGAGGACAGCCGCCGGTTCAGACCGGTTACTGACTACCGACTACTCCACTCCTCTTTCCCTCATGCCGCTTGCTTCGCCTTGCCCTTGGCCCCCTTCGACATCGTCGTCGACGCGGCGAGGATGGCTTTCACGATGTTGTGGTAACCTGTGCAGCGGCAGATATTGCCTTCGAGTTCTGCCCGCACCGTGGCCTCGTCGAGGCCTTCGGGGTGGCGGTTGATCATGTCGGTCGCGGCCATGATCATGCCCGGCGTGCAAAAGCCGCATTGCAGACCATGATGTTCCTTGAAGGCTACCTGGACGGGATGCAAGTCGGCGCCACTGGCCAGGCCTTCGATCGTAATCACGCTCGACCCCGAGGCCTGGACCGCGAGCATGGTGCAGGACTTCACCGCCTTGCCATCGACATGCACGACGCAGGCGCCGCATTGCGAGGTGTCGCAACCGACATGAGTGCCGGTCAGGCCGAGGTTCTCCCGCAGGAAATGGACGAGCAGCGTTCGATCCTCGACGGCACCGCCGACCCGCTTCCCGTTCACCATCAACGAAACGTCCGACATAGCCCCTCCCTGGGTGTCAACCTTGGTCATCACGCTGCCGACGCGCCGCTGGCACTTCGGCCACGTGCTAGTCGTACACCGCACAACGCACAAAAAACAGCACGACGGAAAAGGCGGATCATTGTACTTTCGGTCATGGCCAGGGCACCAAAGTGCATTCCTCCGGCCCCATTGCCAAAACGCCTTCTGGCGGCAACAATGCCCTCGTCGCCCGCGCGCCAGAAGCACTTGAAAAGCCGCGCACAAGAAGGCGTCGGAGGAAATGCGGGAGGACCGCCGCTGACAAGTTCACGGACGCGCTACGCATGCGGCTTGTCGGCGCTGACCACGGACCAGCCCGACCCGGATGTCTTCGCACGAGCGGTAGCCGCCGAGGCCGCCGCCATCAATGCCGGCTTTGCCCTCGTGTTCTTTTCCCAGAGCCTGATCGAGGCCGGCGCCCTGTCACGGGCACTCTCGGCCCACGCGCCGTGTCTCCACCATGCTGGCTGTTCCACCGCCGGCGAGATCACGCCGCAGGGGCTCGAGGAAGGCCATATGCTGGCGATGCTGCTGCCCTCGGCGTCCTTCACGGCGGTCAGCACGATGATCGACAATCTGTCGACATCGGGCATGGACAGGATCACCGAAGAGGTCGAGGCCCTGCGGCGCACGCTGCGCGCCCGGCTCGGCGGCGAGCAGACCAGCAACACCTTCGCGCTCTGCTTCATCGACGGGCTGTCCTATGCCGAGGAAGCGGTGAGTTCGGCCATCCACTGGGGTCTCGACGACATACCGCTCCTCGGCGGCTCGGCTGGCGACGATTTGAAATTCGAGACGACGCGTCTGATCTCGAACGGCAGGGTCACCTCCGACAGCGCCATCATCGTGCTGGTCGCCACGGAAATTCCGTTCCACGTCTTCAAGACCGACAATTTCGTTCCCACCGACGAAAAGCTGGTGGTGACCGCGTCCGACCCGGATCACCGCGTCGTGCGGGAATTCAACGCCACCAATGCGGCGGAGGAATATGCCGCTTCGGTCGGGATCCTCCCACAGACCTTGACACCGTTGAGCTTCGCCTCGCATCCAGTGGTGGTGAAGGTGGGCGGAGAATATTACTGCCGCTCGATCCAGAAGATGCACGCGGATGGCTCGCTGTCGTTCTTCTGCGCCATCGACGACGGTGTCGTGCTGTCGATCGCCCAGCCCAAGGACATGGTGGACGCGACACGAGCGGCATTGCGCGAGGTCGAGGAAAGGCTGGGCGGCATCGATATGATCCTTGGCTTCGACTGCGTGCTGCGCCGGCTGGATGCGCGCAACCGCCAGGTCTTTCGTGACATTTCGGAACTCTACCGGATCAACAATGTCATCGGCTTCGGCACCTATGGCGAACAATACCGGTCGATGCACCTCAACCAGACTTTCACCGGCATCGCTTTCGGCGACCGCCAGGCGGCTGAATAGGGCGGCGCAACAGCATGCCGCTCAGGAACATAAACGATCTCGACAGGCTGAAGAAGATCAACGCCGCCCTGGTCAGCCGCGTCGAGCGCTCGATGGACCAGCAAGGCAATGCCTTTTCGCTGTTCCAGACGGCGATCTCGTTGGAAAGCCGGGTGCGTACGCGCACCGAGGAACTGCATTCGACGTTGCGGCGGCTGGAGCAGTCGAACATCGATCTCAGCGCCGCCAAGGAAAACGCCGAACAGGCGAACCTGTCCAAGACACGGTTTCTGGCCGCGGCCAGCCACGACGTGCTGCAGCCGCTGAACGCCGCCCATCTCTCCGTCTCAGCCCTTGCCGAGGTGCAGACCAGCGAAGAGGGAAAGAAGCTCGTGCGGCAGGTCGAGCGCTCGCTGGAAACGATGGAAGACCTGCTGCGCACCTTGCTCGACATCTCCAAGCTCGACGCCGGCGTGGTTCAGCCCGACATTGGCGACGTCAGCCTGGAGGCGCTGTTCTCGTCGCTGCGCTCGGATTTCCAGCCTGTGGCGGAATTGAAGGCGCTGTCGCTGAAATTCCGGCCGGTCAATGCCGTGGTCCGCTCGGACAGGACGCTGCTGCGCCGCATCCTGCAGAACATCCTTTCCAACGCGCTGGGCTATACGCGCTCGGGCGGCGTCCTTGTCGGCACACGCCATCGCGGCGACACCATCCGCATCGATGTCGCCGACACGGGCTGCGGCATCCCCGAGGATCAGCGCGAAGCGGTGTTCGAGGAGTTCCATCGCGGCACCTTGCCGGCTACCGCCGAACTCGACGGCGGCGGTCTTGGGCTGGGGCTCGCCATCGTGCGCCGCATGGCCGGCGCGCTCGGCCATCCCGTCACGTTTTCATCCAGGGTCGGCCGCGGTACCATCTTCCACATCGATGTCCCCGTCGGCCTCGGCGCGCCGGCCGACGCCATCGCCAGCGCCGCCAGCATGGAGCGGCCGCGCGGCTACGGCCTGTTCGGCACCAAGGTGCTGCTGGTCGAAAACGACGCCGAAGTGCTGGAAGCCATGACCTTCCTGCTCGAACGCTGGCAGTGCCTGGTACGCGCGGCGACCTCCACCGCCGATGCGCTGGACATGCTTGGCGACACCGACTGGCTGCCCGACATCGTCATTGCCGACCAGCATCTCGACGGCGGCGATCTCGGCACCACCACCATATCGGAGGTCCGCGACTATCTCGGCCGCGCCGTGCCGGCGCTGATTGTCACCGCCGACAGCTCCGAAGCCGTGGCCAAGGCAGCACGGGCCGGCGGCATCGAACTGATGCGCAAGCCGGTGAAGCCGGCGCAACTGCGCGCCCTGCTGGCGCATCTGCTGGCATAGCGGGAGGGTTGGCTCAAAACCCTACCTGATCCCGGAACAGCTCGGCGCTGTCCAGCTTCGACACCTCGATCACCGCTTGCGTGCGGCTATACACATTGAGCTTGCGCAGGATCTCCGACACATGCGCCTTCACCGTGGTCTCGCCGACCTGCAGCTCGTAGGCGATCTGCTTGTTGAGCAGGCCCTGGCGCAGCATCTGCAGCACGCGCAATTGCTGCGGCGTCAGCTTGGAAAGCCGCTGCACCATATCGGCGCGATCGGTGCTGTCGGCGCCCGGCGGCAGGCCCTCATAGGTTTCAGGCACATAGATCGCGCCGTCCATCACCGAGCGAATGGCGGCGGCGAGATCGCTCTTGCGCGCCGATTTCGGAATGAAGCCGGCAGCGCCGTAGGACAAGGCCTCGGAAATGATGCGAGGCTCCTCATAACCCGACACGATCACCACTGGCAGGCGCGGATAGCGGGTCCTGAGCTGCAACAACCCCTCGAAGCCGTGCACGTCGGGCATGCTGAGGTCCAGAAGCGCAAGGTCGAAAGGCTTTGCGTCGGCCAGCAAGTCCAGCGCCTCGGCGATCGAGCGCGCTTCGACTGTGTCGACCTCGGGATAAGCCATTTGAACGGCGCTGTGCAGCGCCTCGCGAAACAGCGGATGATCGTCGATGATAAGGAACCGGACGCGATCGGTAGGGGCTGTCATAGGGCTCGTTTCGGTTTACCGGGCACACCATAGTCTCCTGACCATGGCCGGATTATTGGCAAATAGTCTATCGCCGTCGAACAGGTTTCATCGCTGCAAAAAAATGATCGGAAGCCTGAATTCCTTATACAGCCTAGGCGAAGCCCATGCTTTATCAAAAGCGACGCCTTGCCCGCCCCTGGAAATCGGCCGAATGTGCCGCCGACTCCCCGCCAAACGCAGAGACCGCCATGACCGCCTTTGTCCTTCCCGCCCCGCCAACGCCTTCCGTCGCCATTGCGGGTTCCGGCGAACGCTTTGCCGTGCGGCGCATTTTCTGCGTCGGCCGCAACTATGCGGCACATGCGCGCGAGTTCGGCAATGACGATCGCGATCCGCCTTTCTTCTTCACCAAGCCGGCCGACGCGGTGGTCGATTCCGGTACTGATATCCCCTACCCGTCGCTGACGGAAAACCTCCACTTCGAGATCGAACTGGTGGTGGCGATCGGCACCTCAGGCTTTCGCATTTCCCGCGACAAAGCGCTGGACCATGTCTGGGGCTATGGCGTCGGCATCGATCTCACCCGCCGAGATCTCCAGGATGCCGCCAAGAAGGCCGCGCGGCCCTGGGACTGGTCGAAGGCCTTCGACCGTTCCGCGCCCTGCGGCCCGCTGGTCGCCGCACGGAAATCCGGGCACCCGGCCAAGGGACGCATCTGGCTCGCCGTCGACGGCGCGGTGAAACAGGATGCCGACCTCGCCGAACTGATCTGGCCGGTATCGGACATCGTCTCGATCTGCAGCGAAGGCGTGGAATTGCAGGCTGGCGACCTGATCTTCACCGGCACGCCCGCCGGTGTCGGCGCGATCAAGCCGGGTGAAACGATATCAGGCGGTGTCGACGGCATCGGCACGATCGAACTGACCATCGGCCAGCGGAAGTGACGCATGAGCGACATTGTCCTGCACAACTACTTCCGCTCCTCCACCTCGCACCGGGTGCGGATTGCCCTGGAGATGAAAGGGGTGGGCTATGACTACATCCCGCATCACCTGCGCCATGGCGAGCATCTGGAGGCGGCCTATCTCGCGGTCAATCCGCAAGGGCTGGTGCCGGCACTGATCTGGAGCGACGGCATGCTCCTGACGCAATCGCTGGCGATCATCGAGTTTCTCGACGAGACCATACCTGAACCCCCGCTATTGCCGAAGGATCCGCCGAGCCGGGCACGAGTGAGAATGCTGGCGCAGATGATCGCCTGCGACATCCACCCGGTGAACAATCTGCGCGTGCTGACTTCGCTGCGCACCCTGTTCGGCGCCGGCGACCAGGATGTCGCCAACTGGTTCCGGCATTGGGTCAATGAAGGATTTGGACCGCTCGAAAAATTGCTCACCGCGTCGCCCGAAACCGGCACATTCTGCCATGGCGAGGCGGCGGGGCTGGCCGACATCTGCCTTGCCGCGCAAGTCACCAGCAACGCCCGCTTCGGCGTCGACATGACGCCCTATCCGACAATCGCGCGCATCAACGCCGCCTGCATGGCGCTACCCGCCTTCCAGAAAGCCGCGCCACAGAACCAGATCGACGCCGAGTAAGGCTCACCGGCCAACGCGCAGTGTCAGCGCCCAGAACAGCAGCGCCATCAAGCCGATGCCGGCGCCGAGCAACGAGACCCCGCTCCAGCCGGCCGCGGCATAGGCCATGGTCGAGGCGATCGAGCCGAGCGCACTGCCGACCGAGTAGAAGATCATGTAGCCGCCGACCAGCCGGCTGCGCGCATCCGGCCGACGGGAGAAAATCAGGCTCTGATTGGTGACGTGGACGGCCTGGATTGCCAGATCCAGCATGACGATGCCGGCGACAAGCAACCATAGTGACATGCCCATGAAGGCGATAGGCAGCCAGGCCGTCGTCATCATAAGCAGGCTGAGGCCAGTGACCAGTTGACCATGCCCGCGATCCACCAGACCACCGGTCCATCGCGCCCCCAGCGCGCCGGCGACACCGGCAAGGCCGAACAGCCCGATCGCGGTGTGCGACAGTAAAAATGGCGCCGTGCTGAGCGGCAGCACCAGCGGTGCCCACAGCACGTTGAAGCTGGCGAAGATCAGCAAGGCGAGCACCGCGCGCACGCGCAGCAGCGGTTCCCGCACGAACAGCAGCACCATCGAGCCCAACAGCCTGATGTAGGACGTGCGCGGCCGCTCTGCCTCATGGCGCGGCAGGATGGTGTGGAGAACAACCGCCATGACAAGTGTAGGGCCGGCCGAGACAAGATAGACCCAGCGCCAGCCGGCGAGATCGGCGACGACGCCGGCGACGAAGCGGGCAAGCAGGATGCCTGTTATGACGCCGCTGGTGACGGTGCCGACCGCCCGCCCCCGTTGCGACGGCGCGGCGAGGTCGGCCGCGTAGGCAACCAGTACCTGCACCATCACGGCAAGCAGCCCGACCGCCGCGAGGCTCGCCAGCAGCATCGCCGCGTTCGGTGCAAGTCCAACGGCTATCAGCGCCACGGCCGAAAGGATCGCCTGGCCGGCAATCAGCTTGCGGCGATCGAACAGGTCGCCCAGCGGCACGATGAAGAACAGGCCAAGCGCATAGCCGACCTGCGTGACCGTCACCACGATGCCGATCGAGGCCGGCGCAATGGCAAAATCATGCGCCATGGCGTCGAGCAGCGGATGGGCGAAATAGACATTGGCGACGCTCAGGCCACAGGCGATGGCGAAGACCAGCGCTGTCATTCCGGACAATCCCGGTGTGACTTGCCTCGGCTCTTCGGCCTGCGCCGCCTTCGCTGCCGCGCCGTTCACCACCTGTATATTCATGAGGCTCTCCAGAAAAGGTTTCAATTTGAAACCACTTGTGGGATAAACAAAACAGTTTTATCTTGCAACCAAAATGAACAATCTGGACCAACGAAAGCCATGGTGAAACGAACGAGCCACCAGAGTGCGGATTGCCTGATCGCGCGACCGCTGGATGCGATCGGCGACTGGTGGTCGCTGCTCATCGTGCGCGACGCATTCGACGGGTTGCGACGCTTCGGCGAGTTCCAAAAGAGCCTGGGCGTTGCCAAGAACATCCTGTCGGCGCGGCTCCGAAATCTGGTTACGCACGGCATCCTCGAAACCGTCCCGGCCCCCGACGGCAGCGCGCATCATGAATATGTGCTGACGCAAAAAGGACGCGGCCTGTTCTACGTGCTGATCGCCTTGCGGCAATGGGGCGAGACCTATTTCTCCGGTCCGGGCGAGCCCTACACCTTCATGGTCGACACGGAGAGTGGCCGGCCGATAAGGCGTCTTGAAGTGCACGCAGAAGACGGCCGCCTGCTTGCCCCCGGTGACACCCGGCTTGCCGATTTCCGCAACCAGGAAAACGGCTGACCGCAGGGTCCGAAGGCTGGCCAGCCTGGCGGAATCGATTTCCGCTTGACCGAACAGGGAATCGGCTATCGTTTCCCACAGTGAGTGTCGTCTCAAGGGTGGAATGAACGATGAAAGCCGTCGTCTTCGAGAAATTCGGCGAAGCGCCGACGATCCAGACCGTGCCAGACCCCAAGCCGGCGGCCGATGGCGTCGTCATCAAGGTCGAGGCGACCGGGCTTTGCCGCAGCGACTGGCACGGCTGGATGGGCCACGACGCCGATATCCGCCTGCCGCATGTGCCGGGCCACGAACTGGCCGGCGTCGTGGTTGCCGCCGGCAAGCACGTCACCCGCTGGAAGGCGGGCGAACGCGTCACCGTGCCGTTTGCCGTCGGCTGCGGCCACTGCTTCGAATGTACATCAGGCAATCACCAGGTCTGCGAACACCAGTCCCAGCCTGGCTTCAACACCTGGGGCTCATTCGCCGAATATGTCGCTATCGAACACGCCGATACCAATCTCGTGCGCCTGCCCGACGAAATGGAATTCGCCACCGCCGCCAGCCTCGGCTGCCGCTTCGTCACATCGTTCCGCGCCATTGTCGATCAGGGCCGGGTAAAGCCCGGCGAATGGGTGGCGGTGCATGGCTGCGGCGGCGTCGGCCTGTCGGCAATCATGATCGCCAGTTCGATGGGCGCCAACGTCATCGCCATCGACCTCACCGAGGAAAAGCTGGACTTCGCCAAACAGATCGGCGCCGTGGCGACCATCAACGCTTCGACGACGCCGAACGTTATCAAGGCCGTCAAGCAGATCACCAATGGTGGCGCCCACATGTCGATGGACGCGCTCGGCCATCCGACGACGTCTTTCAACTCGATCGCCAACCTGCGCCGGCGCGGCCGTCACGTGCAGGTCGGCTTGATGCTGGGCGAACACGCCCGCCCGCAGGTGCCGATGGACAAGGTGATCGCCTTCGAACTCGAAATCCTCGGCAGTCACGGCATGCAGGCCTATCGCTACCCCGCGATGATGGAGATGATCCGCCACGGCAAGCTCAAACCCGAACTGCTGGTCGGCAAGAAGATCAGCCTCGACGAAGCGCCAGCGGCCTTGATGGCGATGGGCGGCTTCGAGGGTATCGGCATTGGGGTGGTGACGAAGTTCTCGTGAGGGTCGGCACCGCTATGCAGCCGCACGACGCGGCAAATCCTGCTTGGCAAACTTCTTCGCGCCGAAAACGCAAAGCACCACGCCGAGCGTGACGACGATCATCATCGGGCTGACCTGTTCATGCAGCAGCGTCGCCGCCAGTGCGAGCCCGAAGAACGGTTGCAGAAGCTGCAACTGCCCCACCGCCGCAATGCCGCCTTGCGCCAGGCCTCGATACCAGAACACGAAGCCGATCAGCATGCTGAACAGCGAGACATAGCCAAGGCCAATCCAGGCATTGGAGCCTACGCTGGCGAAGGATGGCGGCAGGGTCGCAAAAGTCAGCACCAGCATGACCGGCAGGGACAGCACCAGCGCCCAGCAGATCACTTGCCAGCCCCCGAGCTTGCGCGACAGCGCGGCACCCTCGGCGTAGCCAAGGCCGCAGGCGAGGATGGCCGCAAGCATCAGCCCATCGCCGACCGGCGAAGCCGTCACGCCTTGCGCAAGCGCGAAGCCCGCCACCAGCGCACTGCCCAGGCATGAGAATAGCCAGAAGGCCGGCCGAGGCCGTTCACCGCCGCGCAGCACGCCGAAGATCGCGGTCGCCAGCGGCAGCAGGCCGACGAAGATGATGGAGTGGGCCGAGGTGACATGCTTCAGCGCCAATGCCGTCAGCAAGGGAAAGCCGACGACCACGCCAAGCGCAACGATGACGAGCGACAGCAAGTCATGACGCCCGGGGCGCTTCTCGCGGAACACAAGCAGCAGCGCGAGACCGAGCAGGCCGGCAATGACCGCGCGGGCCGACGTCAGGAATATCGGGTCGAGATCCATCACCGCCACGCGCGTCGCCGGCAACGAACCGCTGAAAATCAGCACGCCGATAAATCCGCTCACCCAGCCGCTCGCCGTCTTGTCCATCGCAGGCTCCGTTTGTTTCGCCCCTCTATGGGGCCCGCGGCTATGGCGCCACCAGAGACAATGCAGTACAATTCGATAAAACTGTCATGGTTTTCTGGGAGGTACAGATGGACGAAGCAGTGAGGCTCGACAGCGGTGGAACTCTCGTCGAAGGGGTCATGGCCGCCATCCGGCAGCGGATTGCCGCGCGCAGCCTGACGCCTGGAGCAAGGTTGCCCTCGATCCGCGCTTTCGCCAAATCCATGCAGGTGTCGAAATCCACCGTGGTCGAGGCCTACGAACGGCTTGCCGCCGAAGGCGCGATCCGTTCGCGGCCCGGTTCCGGTTTCTATGCCGCCGGGTCGCTGGCACCGCTGTCGCTCGCCGAGATCGGTCCCCGGCTCGACCGTGCCGTCGATCCGCTCTGGGTCTCGCGCCAGTCCCTGGAGGCTGGCGACGAGGTCCTGAAACCCGGCTGCGGCTGGCTGCCGGCTTCATGGATGCCACAGGCCGGACTGCGCCGGGCATTGCGCACTGTCGCGCGTGCCGACGATGTCGCGCTCGCAGATTACGGCACGCCGCTCGGGCTGCCGCCGCTGCGGCAATTGCTGGCGCGGCGCATGGCCGGGCACGGCATCGAAGCCTTCCCCGACCAGATCATGCTGACGGAATCGTGCACCCAGGCCATCGACCTGCTCTGCCGGTTCCTGATCGAGCCGGGCGACACCGTGTTGGTCGACGATCCCTGCTACTTCAATTTCCATGCTCTGCTGCGCGCCCACCGCGCCAAGGTCGTCAGCGTGCCCTACACGCCATCGGGGCCCGACATCGAGCTGTTCGCCCAGGCGCTGGCCGAACACCGGCCGCGCCTCTACATCACCAACTCGGCCATCCACAACCCGACCGGCGCGATCCTGTCTCCGGTGACGGCCCATCGTTTGCTCAAACTGGCCGACCAGTCGGATCTGACCATCGTCGAGGATGATATCTTCGCCGATTTCGAGCACATTCCCGCCCCAAGGCTAGCGGCGTTCGACGGCCTTAGTCGCGTCGTCCAGATCGGCAGTTTTTCCAAGACGCTGTCGGCGTCGGTCCGCTGCGGTTTCATCGCCGCGCCCCGTGACTGGATCGAGGGCCTGACCGATCTCAAGATCGCCACGACTTTCGGCGGCGGACGGCTGGCGGCCGAACTTGTGCTGACGCTGCTGAAGGACGGCAGCTACCGAAAGCACATGGATTTGCTGCGCGCCCGCCTTTCGCGGGCCATGGGCGAGACCAGCGCCCGGCTGAAGGCGATCGGCATCACGCCCTGGATCGAGCAGCCGGCTGGGCTGTTCCTGTGGTGCACCCTGCCGGAAGGCGTGGACGCGGCCGAAATCGCCCGCAGTGCGCTCGCCGACAACATCGTGCTGGCGCCCGGCAATGCGTTCAGCCTGTCGCAGTCCGCCAGCCGCTTCCTGCGCTTCAACGTCGCCCAGTGCGCGGACGAGCGGATTTTCAAGGCGCTCGAAACGGCGATGACTCGCTGATATGGGAACCACCAAGTCAGCAGACAAATAAGCCGCGACAACACCTCGTTGTTGCGGCCTTCTGCCCCGTCAAATCAGACCATCCATGAAACGGCAGAACGCCGCCAAATCTCACCATTTGCGCGGATGCTCAATCATGCCTTTTCCGAAATGCCATACCCAGATCTGGGCCTATTCCTTGCCGCACAAGAACAGCTGAAGGAAATGACGCAAGGAGCCTGGCGGGCGCCGTTCAGGCCCCTGCCCGTTTGCGGCGCTCGTAGAGCATGACGAGTGTTTCAGCCATCAGCGCCGGCTTTTCCTCGCCTTCGATCTCGACCGTGTTGGCTGCCTTCATCAGATACTGGCCCGGGCCTTTGTCGTCCATGGAAAGCAGCGTCGTGCGCAGGCGAATGCGTGCGCCGACCTTGACCGGCGCCAGGAAACGCACCTTGTCGAAACCATAGTTGAAGGCGGCCTGCGTATTCTCGGGCACGATACCCATTTCAAGGGCCAGCGCGCCGATGATCGACAGTGTCAGATAGCCATGCGCGATCGTGGTGCGGAACGGGCTTTGCCGCCGCGCCCGTTCAGGATCGACGTGGATCCATTGATGGTCGCCCGTGCATTCGGCGAACTGGTTGATACGGTTCTGGTCGACCGTGGTCCATTCCGAGACGCCGAGCTCCTGTCCGGACATCGTTCTCAGCTGCTCGTAGGTTGGCGGCGTTTTAGGCCGTACTTCCGTCATGCCTGCTTTCCCGATCGCTTCCAAAGCTTCCGGACCACGAACCGGCGGCCTCTGTCAATTCGTCCCTCGCAAATCCGTCCGGCGGACTCGCGCTCACTCGTGCCACGTCTTGCCATGCGATGGCAGGCGAATTGGGACTTTTTCGACCTTTCAGACTGCCGGGAGCTTATGGCGTGGCGCTAATGCAACTGTGCGAAAGGTTACGGAATCGGGAACGGGGGGTGCCCGGCCGAGAGCGGAACGACAGCCCATGAGAACCTACTTCTGCCCGTAACCGGCGCGGACCTCCTCCATCGCCTCCTTGATGCGTGCGCGCAGGATGTCGATCGATTCGGTGCCTGATTTCCTGGCTAGCTCAGCCACTTCACCGGCGTTCTTGAGCGCCGCCTCAAAGGATTTTCTGGCAAACTCGGTCTGCTTGGCCATCAACTCCTGCGGATTGCCCGGTGCGCGGTAGCTCTGCGCCATGTCGGCGATCTCGCGCAGCGTGTCCTGCAGCATTTCGCGTTGCCTAGACAACAGCGAGGACGTCCCAGCCGCCCCGGCACGCGCGGATTTCTCCAAAGCTTCGAGATTCTTGCGGTGATGCGCAAGAATCGCTTCGACATCCACATTCGGCACCTTCAGGTCACGGCCGAACCTGCCGAACATTTCCATGAAAGAATCGGATTCCGATTGTCTGGCCATGATTGTCATCTCCCCTTTGCCGCGATCGCGGACGCCCTCATCGAGGAGAATAGCACTCGAACGCCTCGTGTCCATTTCGAACACGGGCCTAGGCGATCGCTAGGGATCAATTGACCGGGAGCAGCAGCTCGATCGTGTAAAGCACGATGCCCGCCAGCCCACCGATGATCATGCCGTTGAAGCGGATATATTGCAGGTCCCTGCCAATGTTCATCTCGATCAGGCGTGTCAGTTGGGCAAGGTCCCAGCGCTTGACCTGGTCGGCGATGAATTTCGACACACCGCTCTTCTGGCTTTCGACGAAGGAGGCCAGCGCCACCACGAAGCCTTGGTTCATGTCGGCCCGGATCTGCGCGTCTCCGGCAAGATGGCGGCCGACTTCGACAAACATGTTGGCCAGATGCTCCCTGATCAACGAATTCGGCGCCTTGGCGTCCTGCTCGATGAACAGGCTGAGGCTCTCCCACATGTCGCCGGCCAGCGCCCTGATTTCCGGTCTGGCGAGGAAGTCGCGCTTCATTTTCTCCGCTCGCCTGGCATATTGCTTGGACGTGCGCAGCCGCTCGACGAAACCTTGCGCGAAACGGTCGAATTCGGCGCGCATCGGGTGATCGGGATCGGCACGCACCTCGTCCAGCAAGGAGCCAGCCGAAGCGACGATCTTCTTCAGGAGATAGGCGTCGGCCCGGAACAGGTTGAACAGCGACGGCAATTCCTCGCGGATTTTGTCGCGCATCGTCGCCAGCGCCTGTTCGTCGTTGAGAAACCGGCCGATGACCTTGATGAACTCGTCGAACAGCTTCTGGTGGCGGCGGTCGTCGGTGAGCGCCGACAGAAGTTCGGCCGCAAGTGGCGCCAGCGGCACCTTTTCGATCTGTTCGAGCATGCGGCTGGTGACGAAGCCGCGCAGACCGGATTGTTCGACGGCGGCAAGCGTCTGCGGCACCAGCCGCACGACGAAGCGCGACAGGCCGGCGGCGCGTTCGGCATCGGCCAGCCAGTCGGCCACGAGCGCCGAAAAATCGACCTCGGCGAGTTTTTCACGCACCGGTTCCGGCGCCAGGAAATTGGCCTCGATGAAACGGCCGAGATTGTCGGCGATACGGTCCTGGTTTTCCGGGATGATAGCGGTGTGCGGGATGGGCAACCCGAGCGGCCGTTTGAACAGCGCCACCACCGCGTACCAATCGGCAAGGCCGCCGATCGTTGCCGCCTCGGCGAAGGCGGCGACGAAGCCGAGCCATGGATAGCTGCTCTGGAAGGACTTGGCCAAGGCAAAGACCACCACGCAGAGTGCCAATGCCGCCGTGGCGACGAACTTTGTCCGCCGCAACGCGGAAAGCTTGGCGCCCGCGTCGGCATCGAACCGCACTGGCGCCAGGGATTGGTCCGATTGAGCCATGCCGCTCCTCGTCTATTAGGCCTATCTAGTGCCGCGGCCGCCGGAATGCCCGTGGCAGCCGGTTTGTCTGTCCCGGCTTTTGCCAGGCGGCGCACATAAAGTTGACGAGTTTATTCATCTATGATGCCCGGCTAGTCTGGAATTATTCCAAGGTATAGGCCATATTCCGCCGAGACCAGTGCAGCGATCCGGATTCCGGACGAGGGCCGCGCCAGCAAAGTTTAGACTCTGGCGTGGTTGCATCATATCAGCGCCGAGTGAGGACAAGATGCGGCTTACGCGCCAAACCAACTATGCCATGCGCATTCTGATGTATTGCGCCGCCAACAATGACCGGTTGAGCCGCATCCCGGAGATCGCGGCCGCCTATTCGGTGTCGGAACTGTTCTTGTTCAAAATCCTGCAGCCTCTGGTCGAGAATGGCATGGTCGAGACTGTGCGCGGCCGGAACGGAGGGGTACGGCTCGGCCGTGCCGCCGAATCGATAAGCCTGTTCGACGTTGTGCGCGTGACCGAGGAAAGTTTTGCCATGGCGGAGTGCTTCGAGAACGATGCCGCCGAATGCCCGCTGGTCGACAGCTGCGCCCTGAACTCCGCATTGCGCGAAGCGCTCAACGCCTTCTTCGCCGTGCTTGCCCGCTACACGATCGCCGACCTCGTGGCGGCAAGGCCAAATGTACGCGCCCTGCTCGGCATCGACATGCTGATGGAGCGCCGCGCCCCAGCGGCCTGATCCCTGCCGCATCGTGCAGTGTCGGCTGAATATCAGCTGACCGACGATTGCGGGAGCACGAACGGCATGTTGCCGGCCGGCAGCACGCCGACCTTGAGCCGGCAATCGAACACCTTCTCGATCAGGTCGTCACTCAGCACGTCGCGGGGCGAGCCGCTGGCGGCCAGCCGGCCGCGATGCATCACGAAGATGCGGTCAGCGTACATGGCCGTCAGATTGAGGTCGTGCAGGATCGCTACCACGCCCCCGCCCCTTCTGGCGAAGTCGCGGGCGATGTTCATGATGATCAGCTGGTGCTTGATGTCGAGGCTGGACACCGGCTCGTCAAGGAACAGATAGCGCGGCTTGCCGTCGAGCACCGGTGCCCAGACCTGGCACAGCACGCGCGCAAGCTGGACACGCTGCTGCTCGCCACCGGAAAGTTCCTGGTAGAAGCGGCCGGCAAAGCCGTCGAGATCGACCCACGCCAGCGCCCGTTCCGGCAGGCGTCCGTCCTCGCCCGGCAGCACGCCCGAACGGCCACCGACCAGGCCAAGCCTGACGACCTCCCGCACAGTGAAAGGAAACGACAGTGTCGTCGCCTGCGGCAACACAGCCCGCTGGACGGCGACCTCCACCGGCTTCATCGCTGCGAGGTCGCGGCCGTTGAGGACGACGCTCCCGGTATAGCCGAGGTCCCCCGACAATGCCCTCAGGAAGGTCGTCTTGCCCGAACCATTGGGGCCGACGATTGCCGCCACCTCGCCCGGCCGCGCATCGAAATCGACACCGGCAACAATTCTCTTGCCGGCGATATCGACCGAAACATCCCTCGCCTCAATCATTCCATCCTCACAAATCGATCACGCCGCGCCTGCGCAGCAATATCCACAGGAAGAACGGCGCGCCTGATATCGCGGTGACGATGCCGATCGGCAGCTCGGCCGGCGCCACGATGGTGCGGGCGACCGCATCGGCGAGCAGCAACAACGAGGCGCCGAGCAGCGCCGAGGCCGGCAGCAGGTAACGATTGTCGGGTCCGATCAGCAGTCGCAGCAGATGCGGCACGACGATGCCGACGAAGCCGATGCCGCCGCTGACGGCGACGGAGGCGCCGACCGCCGCCGAAACGCCGATGATGGCGGTGTATTTCAGCCGCTGCACCGGAATGCCGAGATGGCCGGCGGTCGCTTCGCCCAGCGCCAGCGCGTTAAGGCCGCGGGCCAGGAACGGCATCGCCGCCAGTGCCAGGACGATTATGGGTCCTACGGAAGCTATCTTGGCCCATGTCGCACCGCCGAGCGATCCCAGTGACCAGAAGGTCAAGTCGCGCAGCTGGCGATCGTCGGCCATGAATATGAGGATTCCGGTCAGCGCCATGGCAAGTGCCGCCAGGGCTATGCCCGCGAGCAGCATGGTGGCGACCGAGGTTTGCCCACGTCGCGTGGCGACCTGATAGAGCGCCAATGTGGTGACGAGACCGCCGACGAACGCCGCAAGCGGCAGCGCCAGCGTTCCGAGCAAGGCGGTCACCGGCGCCAGCACGGTCCCGCCAAGAACGATGATGACCACCGCGCCAAGGCTGGATCCTGCGGAAACGCCGATCAGACCGGGGTCGGCGAGCGGATTGCGGAACAGTCCTTGCATGACGGCGCCACAAACCGCGAGCGCCGCACCCACCAACATGCCGAGGATGACGCGTGGCATGCGGATGTCATGGACGATCAAGCTGTCGCGGGCGTTGAGCGCCGCATCGCCGGGGACGGAGCCAAAGAGCCAATCCCTGAAGACGGTCACGGCGGATGCATCCGATGCGCCGGATGTGAGCGAAAGCAAGATGGCGATCGCCAAGCCCAGGCACAGCAGAAGGATGACGGCACGGGCGCGGCCGGAACGATCCCCTTCGGATGCCCTAATCGGCTTCGCCGGACCTGCGATCGACTGGTCGGCCATGATGCTCAGTCCGTGACCTGTGCGCCATAAAGCGAAACGGCGAGATCATGGATCGCGTCGGCCGTGCGCGGCCCGAAGCCGAGTAGATAGGCGCCATCGATGCGGATCAGCTTGCGCGCCGTTCCGGCCGGCGTTGAGGCGATGGATGGATTGCCGAACACTTCGTCGTCCGAGACCGGCGGCCCCGCATTGCTCATCATCAGGATCACGTCCGGCCTTGCGGTGATGATCGCTTCGTCCGACATTTGCTTGTAGCCGGAAAAGCCTTCCACCGCATTGACCCCGCCCGCCAGCTTGACCATGCCGTCGGCCGCGGTTTCGCTGCCGGCCGCCAGGATCTTGCCACCCTGCGTCGAGAGAATGAACAGCACGCGCCTGCGCTCCTTGATCGAGGCTGTCCGCTTTTCGGCGGCTGTGAGTTTCGCATCGAGCGCCCTGGCCAGCACCTCGGCCTTGGCCTCGACCCCGATCGCCTTGCCGACAATGCGGACCTTCTGGAGGATGCCTTCGCGGTTGTACTGCTCGGGCACTTCGATGAACGGAATGCTGGTCTTCTTCAGCACGTCGACGGCTTCCCTGGGGCCGCTGCCGTGCAATGCCAGTATGCCCGTCGGATTGACCGACAAGACGCCTTCCGGCGACAGCTGGCGCATGTAACCGACATCAGGCAGGTCGAGCGCGGCCTTTGGATAGAGGCTGGTGGAATCGCGCGCCACCAGATGTCTCTCCTCGCCAAGCGCATAGACGATCTCGGTGATGGAGCCGCCAATGGCGGCGATCTTCGAAGGATCGGCGAACACCGAAACGCCTTCGGTGGCGCCGACTGGTTGCAGCGCGGCGACAGCCATGGAAAGGCCGATTGCATAACTGACCATCGATCCGCGCAGGGCGGACGGTCTCGAAACAAAACGCATCACACTTTCCTCAGGCTGCCGTCGGGTTCGGGATGCGCGGCAGGTGCTCGGCCAGAAAACGCCAGTCGTCGCGCTCGCTTTCGCCTTCATGGCGCTTGCCGAAGAACTGGATGATCATGTCGCCATTGGCGGCATAGACCTCGAGCGATGTGACATGGCCGTCCTTGGTCGGTTTGCGCACCGCCCAGACTTCATGGATGTGGTCGGTGCGCAGGTGCAGGTGGAAGGTCTCGTCGAGCACGTTGATCCACGGCCCCATGGGCTTGATCGATTTGATCGGACCGGAGTGGATCTGGATGCAGCCGCGGTTGCCCACGAAGCACATGATCGGCATCTCGCTTTCAGCGGCGTGATGGAACATGGCGCGCACCGCGTCATTATCGAGCAGCCAGGCGTAGTCCTGGCCAACCATGCGCACCGCCTGGCGGCGGCTGAGCTTCAGCGTCTTCAGCATGCCGAAGAACTGGTGCACGTCCGTCAGCCGGCTCCAGCGGTCACGCAGGTCGTCCAGGCTCGCCGTCGATGCCCCGGCCTCGCTTTCCTCATCGAGAACCGTCCCTGAAATGTCGATCGTCGGCTCCTGGTTCGGCGATTCCAGCGAGGCGACCAGTTTCTGGTAGGCATGGAGGCTGGAGGCCGGGCGCAGATGCACCTTGTGCACCGCGTCGCCGGCCGCATCGAAGAACTGCAGGCTGCGGCGGATGTCGTCGCCGTCGCGCTTCTCCACGGCAAAGCCATGCGCCCAGATTTTCGGAAAAATGCGCAGGTCGATGTTCTCGCCGAGCACCATGGCATTGTGATTGCCGGTGACGACCTTGTCATAGACGCCGATCTTCTCGTGTACGGCGCTTTCGTTGCGGGTCAGCGCCATAACCTCGCCAACGGCCTCGATACCGGTCAGAAGGTCGTTGACGCGCGGTTCGACGCGGACGGCGCCGTCGCCGCAATGCGCGGCCACCAGCTCGGCCTCCGAAATACCGAGTTGGGCGGCCAGGTCACGCTCGCGCGCTTTCGGATTCTCGGTCCGGGCCCGCCGGATTTCATGCGGAGCGGGTTTTACGCGCTGGTCCATGTCTTTACCTCTGATGCCTTGCCTTACTTGTTGAGAATGAGCTTGCCCTGGCGGGTGATCTTCAGCCGGTAGAGCGCGCCATGATGCTCGATGCCGATTTCGTGCTCGCCCTGGAACAGCGTGTTGCTGGACAGCGTCCGCACCGCCAGCGAGACCCGATCGAAACGGGTGGAGGTATCGTCGGAACGGCGGACGCGATAGCGAAACTCGTTGGGATTGTGCGTGTTCATCTGGGTCGATCCCTTTCCTGTGCCGGGCATCTGGCTAGGCGTTGCGAATTGCCGATTCATTTCTTGACTTGAATAATCATGTTTACTAGTCAGTGCAATACCGGACTAAATGAGTCAACATTTAAGATGCCGGATACGATCAAAATGCCAGCAAGCCCCGGGCCAGCCAGCATGGAACCTGGGATTTGGAGTTGGGGCATGGGGTTGATAAGTTGGGAACGGCGCGGCCGGTCGGCGGCGAACGGTGCGGCGGCTTTGCTCGCAAGCGTGGCGGCGATCGCTCTGTCCGCGCCATCGGCGCACGCGCAACCTGCGACGCAGGCGGCGAGCGAGCAGACGGATCAATCGAAGAAGACTGACCAGCAAAAGGCAGCCCCCGCGGGCGCTACGTTGCTCGACAGGATCCTGGTGCTCAGCCGCACCGGCGAAACGGCGATACAGTCGCTGGCCTCGGCCAGCCATGTCGACCAGGAACAGCTCGATCGCCGCATGGCGACAACGCCGAACGAGATGCTTTTCGGTGTGCCTGGCGTCGCTGCGCAGGCCGACGCCAGGCGCGTCAGCACCAGCATCAACATCCGCGGCCTGCAGGATTTCGGCCGCGTCGCGGTGATCGTCGATGGCGCGCGCCAGAATTTCCAGCGTTCCGACCACGGCACCCAGTCGACCTTCTATATCGATCCCGAGCTCGTCAAATCCGTCGACGTGATCCGTGGTCCTGTCGCCAACACCTATGGCTCGGGCGCCATTGGCGGCGTCGTCTTCTTCGACACCAAGGATGCGGTCGATTTCCTCAAGCCCGACGAGACGTGGGCCGGTTCCGTCACCGGACGCTACGAGAGCAACGGCAAGGGCTGGACCACGAGCGCCACCGGTGCCTATCGCATCAATGAGAACTGGGACGTGTTGGGCAACATCGTTTACCGCGACTACGACAACTACAAGGACGGCGACGGTGACACCGTCAACGGCACCGGCTTCGACGTGCTGAGCGGCCTGCTCAAGACGACGATCCGGCCAACCGAGAACAGTGAGCTCAAGCTCGGCTGGGTCGGTTCGAGCGACGGCTGGGACGAGACCAGCGGCGGCGTGCCGGTCAACGATGTCGACCTGAAGTCGAACACCTTCACGGCCCGCTACAACATCACGGACGAAGACAAGAGCTGGCTCGATCTCCACATCAACACGTCCTACAACAAGACAAATCTCGACCTGACCAGTCTCGCGCCGCAGAACCGCTTCGATCCGGTGACCGGTCTTCCCGTGGTGCTGCCGGCAGGATCACTGTCGACATTCGATGTCGGCACGACCGGCATCGATATCTGGAACACGTCACGGTTCGAAACGAACGGCATCGCGCATGAACTGACCTATGGCGGCGATTGGGTCGGCGACAACGTCAAGACGGGTGGCGCGGCCGGGGGCGACAGTTTCTACACGCCGTCGGGCAAGCGCAACGTGTCCGGCGCCTACGTCCAGGACAAGCTCACCTGGGACTGGCTCGAAGTCGTCGCTGGCCTGCGCTACGACAGCTACAGCCTGAAGGATGACATGCATGATATTTCCGGCGACAGGCTATCCCCGCGCGTCACCGTCGGTGTCTCGCCGTTCGAGAGTGCCGGGCTTGCCGGCCTGCAATTCTACGGCACTTATGCGGAAGGCTACCGCTCGCCCTCGATCACGGAAACGCTGATCAGCGGCAATCATCCCGCCGGCGTCAGCTTCCCGTTCCTGCCCAATCCAAATCTGCGGCCTGAAACCGGCAAGACGACCGAGTTCGGCGTCAACTACAAGCAGAACGACATCTTCGAGCCGGGCGACGCCTTGCGCCTGAAAGCAGCCTATTTCAACAACGATGTCGACGACTATATCGACGGCGTAACGCTGTCGCCGTTCGCTCCAGGCAGTGGCTGCCCCTTTGGCCCCGGAATCCCGATCTGCTTCCAGTATCAAAATTTCGCCAAGGCCAAGATCAACGGCTTCGAGCTGGAGGGCGTCTATGACGCGGCATGGGGCTATGCCGGCCTCTCGGCCTCGATCACGGATGGCCACACCATTTCCTACAAGGGTGTGGAAGCCGACCTCGCCACTATCCCCTCCTCTCAGGTCACCGCTCAGCTTGGCCTGCGTTTCCTCGAGGACAAGCTGACCGTCGGCGGTGAGGTGCAGTATAACGGCAAGCCGAAGGGCAATGCCGTCGCGACGGACTACACACTGGTCAATGCTTTCGCCAGCTATCAGGCGACCGACAATCTGAAAGTCGATTTCCGCGCCGACAATCTGTTCGACGTCAAATACGCCAATCCGCTGAACGGCAGCACCACGGTTGCGGTCTACGAACCCGGTATCACGCTGAAGCTAGCGGCAACCATGCGCTTTGGAGGCTGACCATGACGCCCTTGACGGCATCCCTTCGTTTGCTGACCTCGACGCTGGCGATGTCGCTGACGACAATTCCGGCGTGGGCTGAGCAGTCCGCGCCGGTCCTGACCCTCGAACTCAATGCCGCGCAGCCTTCCGGCAAGGGCTGCCGGCTGACCTTCCTGGTCAGCAACAATCTCGGCGCCGACCTGACCAAGGCGGCGTTCGAGATCGCTCTGTTCAACAAGGCCGGCATCGTCGACCGGCTGACCGTGCTCGACTTCAAGGACCTGCCGCACGGCAAGACCAAGGTGACACGCTTTGACCTGGCCGGCACCGACTGCACCAAGGTCAGCCGCGTGCTGGTCAACAGCGGAACGGATTGCGCTGGCACGGGCGTCGAACCAACTGCCTGCATGCGCAAGCTGAAGACGGACACCAGGACCGGCATCGCTTTCGGCGTCTGAAGTGGGACTGCATAAGAAAAGACCGTGGCAGGGCCGCTGGCCGGCTTCGATTGCTTACCGGTTGAGGCAGCCGATCTTGATTTGACAAGTCTGCGCGTATCGCTGCAATTTCGCGCCCGCGACATGCAGGAAATCAGTCCACTCCCCGACGCTGGCAGCGAGTTGGCAATAGCGCCGGCAGAGCGACTTGCCCAGGCACGACCGCAAGCCAGCAACGGCAAGTGGCAGGCTGCGATCGCCATCTCCTGCCTGGTCCATGCCGGCGTGGCGGCGGCTTTTCTGATCTCGTCCGCCGGCAAGTTCGATTCGAGGGAGGCAGAGCAGTCGGAAGGCGGCGATCACAAAGGTGACAAGGTCGCCGGCAGTGCATTGGACAAGTACCCGGCGGCAATGAATGTCACGCTGGTGCCACCCCCGCCGACGGCCAAGCCTCATCCGGCAAAGGCGGCCAGGCCGGCGCCGACTAAACCTTCACAGCCCGCGCAGGAACCGGCGACACACGCTCCCGAGCCTGCCCGTGACGCCGCGAAGCAGGCTTCGGAGCCCTCGGCGGAACCGGTCAAACAGCCCGTGGCCACGCCGGACATACTGGTGGCGGCAACCCCGCGCCCGGACGACCAGAGCGTGGCTGCCAGGACAGAAACGCCGGCACAGCCGAACGCCCAGGCCGAAACCACCGAAATTCCTGTCACCGTTCCCGACCAACCGCCGATCCCCGTTGCAAGGCCAACTCCGGCGGCTGCCCCTGCCACTGCTGGAGCAGCTAATGAACGGAGCGGCACGGCCGATGGCCAGGACCGGCTGGCGGAAGCGGCCAGCAAGGGCAAAAGGCAAAAAGACCCAGGCAGCGCCGCGGAAGACAGCTACCGCGGCAACGTCTTTCGAAAGCTCGGCAGCGTCAATCGTACTCTCCCGCCTTCGCTGCAATTGGCCGCGCGCAACAATGCGGTTGTGGCATTCGCCATAGGCAGGAAGGGCGACATAGACCAGTTGCGCATTCTGGAAAGCTCAGGATCGCCGACTTTCGACGAGGCCGCGCTTGGCATCGTGCGCAAGGCCGCTCCCTTCCCTCCAATTCCGTCACAGGCATCGAACCCGAGCTTGGAGTTCGAGGTCGGCATCGGCCCGTTTTGACTAGGCCCGGGACAAACGTTGCGGCGCAACCATCAACATCCGCGTGAAAGGGACCCCATGTACATCGCCATGAACCGCTTCAAGGTCCAGACCGGCTCGGAGGGCAACTTCGAAGCCATGTGGAAGAACCGCGACTCCAGCCTGGCCGAGATGAAGGGTTTTCGCGAATTTCACCTGCTGCGCGGCCCGGTCAACGAGACCGAGGGCTACACGCTGTTCGCGTCGCACACGGCGTGGGCAAGTCACGATGATTTCGTCGCCTGGACCAAGTCGGAGAACTTCCGCGCCGCCCACCGGAATGTCGGCACGACGAAAGTCCACTATCTCGGCCACCCGCAATTCGAGGGCTTTTCCGTCGTCGAGGGCGCGTAGATGCCGACCTATGCGGCGGCCAAGAGGCTGGCATTGCCACCCGCGGCGGTCGTGTCGACGCAGACCGCCCGCTCATGCGCATAAGCCGCCGGATAAAGCACCTCGCTGACCAGCGGGACGATCGGCCCGCTGCGCTCGGCGATGACCTTGCGCACGATGCGCGCCGCCTCGGGCGTGCCTGAAAAAGCAACCACATCGACGCGCAGCGAGCGCGCCTCGACAGGATCGGGGCGGCCGTCGATGGCCGCCAGCGGCAGGCCTTTGCCGGTCAATGCCGAGAGCGCAGCCGGTGCGCCCGGCGCAACAGCCAGCACCGCATTGCCGGCGGCGAGCGCCTGGATGGTCTGCGCCAGCAGCGTGTCGCCGTCCGGCCCCAAGCACAGCACCCGGCCGCGCGGCGACAGCGACAGCGTGTTGGCCTCGCCGGTCGGCCCGGGCAGATCGACCTGGCCGAAATCAATGCTGGCGGCGGCACCGATCGCGGCCGCGCCCTTGCCGCGAAGATGCTTCCTGAGGATGGCGACCCGGTCCGGCCGCGTCGACCAGCCGCCGAGAGCGGGATCGGGCAGATTGTCGGCCAGTTCGGTCGCGGTCACCTTATGGCCTTCGCCGACTTCCGTGCCCGCTTCAGGCCCTTTGCGGAAACGCCTGAGATAGTGCGGCCCGCCGGCCTTTGGCCCGGTGCCGGACAGGCCCTCGCCGCCAAATGGCTGCGAACCGACGACAGCGCCGATCTGGTTGCGGTTGACATAGATGTTGCCGGCATGGATGCCGTCGACGAAATGCTGCACCCGGCCCTCGATACGGGTGTGCAGGCCGAAGGTCAGGCCGTAGCCCTTGCGGTTGATGGCGGCGATGACGCTGTCGATCTGGTCGGCGTCGAAGGTCGCGACGTGCAGCACCGGACCGAACACTTCGCGCTCCATCTCCTCGATGCCCTTGACCCGGAAGACATGCGGCGCGACGAAGCGGCCATCCTTGGGCGCCTCAAGTTTAGCGATCAGCCGGCCCTGCAGGCCCATCGTCGTGCAATAATCGCGGATCGAACTTTGCGCGTCATCGTCGATCACCGGACCGACATCGGTCGAAATCCGCCAGGGATCGCCGACATTGAGCGCCTCCATGGCGCCTTTCAGCATCTCCAGCATCTTCTTCTCGACGTCTTTCTGGACATAGAGCACGCGCAACGCCGAGCAGCGCTGGCCGGCACTCTGGAAGGCCGACGCGAGGATGTCACGCACCGCCTGCTCAGGAAGTGCCGTGGAATCGACGATCATGGCATTGAGGCCGCCGGTCTCGGCGATCAGCATGGCGTCCGGCGCCGCGGTCTCGGCCAATTGCTTTTCGATCAGCTTGGCGACCTCGGTCGAGCCGGTGAAGCAGACGCCGGCAATACGCGGGTCCGCTGTCAGCGGACCACCGACCGACGGGCCGTCCCCGGGCAGGAGTTGGATGACGTCTTCCGGCACGCCGGCCTCGCGCAGCATCTCGACGGCGCGGAAGGCGATCAGCGGGGTCTGCTCGGCTGGCTTGGCGATCACTGAATTGCCAGTGACAAGTGCTGCCGCGATCTGGCCGGTGAAGATGGCGAGCGGGAAATTCCACGGCGAGATGCAGACGATGGCGCCGCGCGCTTGCGTGCCCGTTTCGGCGTTCGCCGCCTCGGTGGCGTAATAGCGCAGGAAGTCGACCGCCTCGCGCACTTCGGCGACGCCGTCGGCCAGCGATTTGCCGGCCTCGCGCGTGGCGAGCGCGAAGAACTCGACGGCATTGGCCTCGTAAAGATCGGCGGCACGGTTGAGGATAGCGGCACGCTCGGCGACCGGGCGTTTTGCCCACGCCGGCTGCGCCTCGACAGCGATGCGCACGGCGGTTGCGACCTGCTTGGCGGCGGCCTCGTGAACCGTGCCGACCACCTCGGAAGGCTTTGCCGGATTGAGGATCGGGCGCTGCTTGCCGTAGCCGGCGGCGCGCGTGATCGGCTTGGCGTGCCAGCGATCGGGACCCGCAAATGCCGCTCTGGCCTGCTCGATCGCCGCCAGCGTCACCGTGTCGGTGATGTCGAATCCCTTCGAGTTGCGGCGCCCGATCCCAAAGATCTGGGAAGGCCGGGCAATCGCCGGATTGGCGGCGGGACCCTGGCTTTCAACCGTTTCCAGCGGATCGCGTGCGATATCCTCCGGCTCGACCTCCTCGTCGGTCAATTGGTGCACGAAGGAGGAGTTGGCGCCGTTTTCCAGGAGCCGGCGGACCAGATAGGCCAGCAGGTCCGAATGCGCGCCGACCGGCGCATAGATACGGCAACGCGTGCCTTCGGCCTTGCGCACCGTTTCGTGCAAAGCCTCGCCCATGCCATGCAGGCGCTGGAATTCGAAGGTGTCGCGACTGTCAGCCATCGACAGGATGGCGGCGACGGTGTGCGCGTTATGGGTGGCGAACTGCGGATAGATGCGGTCGGTCATGCCAAGCAGCTTTTTCGCGCAAGCCATGTAGGAGACGTCGGTGTTGGCCTTGCGCGTGAACACGGGATAACCGGCAAGCCCGAGTGTCTGCGCCCGCTTGATCTCCGTGTCCCAATAGGCACCCTTGACCAGCCGGACCATGATGTTGCGATTATGCTTGTTGGCCAGGGCATAGAGCCAATCGATGGTGAAAGCCGCGCGCGGACCATAGGCCTGCACGACGACGCCAAAGCCGTTCCAGCCGGCGAGTTCCGGCTCGGCCAGCACCCGCTCGATCACGTCGAGCGACAGGTCGAGACGATCCGCCTCCTCGGCGTCGATGTTGAGCCCCATCCGCGAATGCCGTGCGGCCAGGGCCAGCGACAACAGCCGCTCGGCCATCACAGGCAGCATCTCTTCCTTTTGCGCTTCTTCGTAGCGTGGATGCAGTGCCGAAAGCTTGACGGAGATGCCATGGTTCTGGCGGATATCTGGCCCGTTCGAGCCAGCATCGAGCGAGGAAATGGCGTCGGCATAGGCCTTGTGATAGCGCAGCGCGTCCGCCTCGGTGCGGGCCGCCTCGCCCAGCATGTCGAAGGAGTAGAGGTAACCCTTCTGCGTCATTGGCCGGCCGCGCTTGACGGCTTCCGCGATCGTGCGGCCAAGCACGAACTGCTCGCCCATCTCGCGCATGGCTGCGGCCACTGCCTTGCGGATGACCGGTTCGCCCAGCCGGCGCACCATCGAACGCAGCGTGCCTTCGATACCGCCCTCACCTTCATCGAGCACGCGGCCGGTTAGCATCAGCGCCCAGGTCGAGGCGTTGACGAAGATCGAACTCGAACCGCCCGAATGCGCCGACCAGTCGTGCGGCGCGATCTTATCGGCGATGAGATCGTCCATCGTCTCTGTGTCGGGTACGCGCAGCAGCGCCTCGGCCAGGCACATCAGCGCCACGCCTTCCTTGGTGGAGAGGCCGTAGGCCGAGAGGAAGACTTCCATCAGCCGGGGATCGGACGAACCGCGCACCGCCCGCACCAGGTCGGCCGCACGCGCCGAGATCGCCTTACGGTCTCCGGCCGAAAGCCCGGCCGCCTCGGCTAATCGCTTAACCGCTGCGTCTTCGTCGGGCAAATAATTGGCGCGGATCTGCTGGCGGATGGCGTCGAGCGGCATGGCGGTCCTATGAGCAAGCACAAGGGAACGGGCCGGCGGTCACCGGACCGAATGGCGCAAGCTAGCACAAGTGCCAGATTTCAGGCGGTCTGAAAAAATCGACAGGGCAGCTCAATTGATCTATCATGTTTCCGAAAAATTGCTCATTCGGGCTGCAGTTTCGATGACAGAAGATCAATTGGACCGCATCGACAGGAACATCCTGTCGGCACTGGCCGGCAATGGCCGGCTTTCCATGTCGGAACTGGCGGTCAAGGTCGGCCTGTCGAAGACACCGGTGCAGGCGCGGGTGAAGCGGCTGGAGAAGGACGGCTATATCAGGGGATACCAGGCGATCATCGACCGCGAACGCATGGGCGAAGGCCATGTCGCCTTCGTGCAGGTGAAATTATCGGACACCCGATCCGCCGCGCTCGATGCCTTCAACCGCTCCGTACAAGCCGTGCCGGAAATCGAGCAGTGCCACATGATGGCGTCGAGCTTCGACTATCTCCTTAAGGTCCGCACGAAGGACATCGCCGCCTATCGCCGCGTGCTCGGTGAGCGCATCTCCGCCCTGCCCCACGTCGCCCAGACCTCGACCTTCGTGGCGATGGAGACGGTCAAGGACAGGTAACCTATTCCGATAGCGTCTTCAGGAACGCCACCAGTGCGGCGCGCTCGCGGTCCGAGAGCTCCAGCGGGTGAATTTCAGAACTGCCCTCGACGCTTGGCGCAGCCTTGGCATAGTGAGCGACGACCTCGTCGAGCGATGAAAACTGCCCGGCGTGCATGTAAGGCGGCCGCGTCGCCGCACCGCGCAGCGACGGCGTCTTGTAGGCGCGCACAAGTTCCGGCGCATCCTTGACCATGAAGCGCAGCTCGCCGCAGGCACTGGCCTCGCCATCGCGATAGGCTCCGAAGCAGTTGAACGGGTCGGCCTCGACCTGGGCCACCGCATCGACGCGCCCACGATCCGCCGGCAGGCCGGCAGCAGGCGGTACACCCGTGTTGTGAAAACCGTTGTCGCTGAAGCCCGGGCCGTTGTGGCAGCTCACGCAATTGGCCTTGCCGACGAACAGTTTCAACCCAAGGATTTCCTCCGTGGAAAAGACGGCATCGCCTTTCGGCTCGGCGCCTGTCGCAAGGTCCAGCGCAAAGCGGTCGAAGCGTGTCGGTGCCGGCTCGATCGAGCGTTCGAAAGCGGCGATCGCCTTGCCGATATTGGCATAGACGCCGTTGATTGCGTCGCGCTGCGCATCGCTCATCGCGTTCCAGGCGGTTTTTTCGGCATCGCTTCCAAGCGGGCTGGCATTTGGCGGAATGCTGGACAAATCAGGCAATGGCCCGAAGATGCGCTCATAGCGTTCGCCGAAACGCGCCTTCATGTAATGCGCGTAGGCAGCACGGTTTCCCGCCTGTTCCAACGGGTTTTCGAGCGGTGTCAGCGCCTGCGCCCACAGGCTGTCGCGCCGTCCATCCCAGAAGAACCAGGGGTCGCGCGCCACGCCGGCCAGCGGCATGGTGCGCCGGTTGGTGTGGCCGACTCCGACCGCCTGCGGCAGGTCGTCCTGGAACTGCCGGTCGATCTTGTGGCAGGTCGAGCAGGACACCGCACCGTCGCGGCTCATCCCGACGTCGAAGAACAGCGTCGAGCCGAACGCCGCCGCGGCCGGCTCATCGGCGAAGCGGTTGGTGGTATCAGGCTTCAGCGCCGGCAGCGTATTCAGCGCGAGCGATGCAATCGTCTTCTTCTCGGCATCGGAAAAATCCGGCTTGCCGCAACCGGCAAGGATGGCTGCCACCGTCAGTGCCAAAAAGCAGAAAAAGCGCCTCATCGACCGCTCACAGCACCACGTTGAACAGCACAGTGTCGGAGCCCGCGCCGGACGATATGGCGAAACGCAGTTGCCACCAGCCGCTCATGGTGAATTTCACCCCTTCGATGCGGTAGCGTCCCTCGCCTAGATAGTCGGTCGCCTGCGGGCTGGTCGGCAGACCGTGATTGTGTTGCGGCATGCCACCGGAGATGGCAATCGCGGCTCGCTCCACCGAGGCCCCCGTCTTTGTCTTCAGCGTCAGAAGCCAGGATTCCAGTTCGCCCTGCCGCACGACGCCCCGTTCCGGCACGAAACTCGCTACGTACAACCCGTTGTCGGTTTTTTTCGTCCGCGAGACATCCGGGCCGGCGGGCTGTGCCGAATGCGGCGCGGTCAGATAAACGGCCGCGAGAACGCCGACCAGCAAAGCAGCCAGACCAAGACCTGCCAGGAGATAACGCCATAACGATGCCAAACCGGTTCCTCTTTCGCAGATAACGTCCTGCCGGGCGGATCGCATCCCGCCAGCCTGTGGGAAAACGCTGTGGCGGAAAAAAGCCTGCTTGCCAAGCATGGCGCTGCGTTCGGCAAAAAGCTACAGCACCGAAAGCACTGGAGGATTGCAGATGGTGGGAAACGGCGTCGCCTCGATCGGCGAATGCATGCTGGAACTGTCGGGCCAGACCGGGCCGAACTGGCGCATGGGCTTTGCCGGCGACACGTTCAACACGCTGTGGGCGCTGCATGCCCTAAGCGCTGACCGGCCGGCAACCTATGTCTCGGCCTTCGGCGACGACCCTTTCTCGCAGGGCCAGATCGACTTCTTAGCCGAAAACGGCATCGGCATCGGCTCCAGTCCGGTCATACCGGGCGCGCGCCCCGGCCTCTATGCCATCACGCTGACCGGCGCCGAGCGCTCCTTCACCTACTGGCGCGGCGACGCCGCCGCCAGGCAGCTCGCCTCGGACCCGGCGGCACTGGCGAAAAACCTGGAAAATCAGGCGCTTGTGTACTTCTCCGGAATCACTTTGGCAATTCTCGATGAGGCCGCGCGCCAGACGCTGCTGGCCGCAGTGGCAAAGGCGCGCGCGGCGGGCTCGCTGATTGCCTTCGATCCCAACTATCGGCCGCGGCTCTGGCGTAACCGCGAGGACGCGCAAGCAGCGATTGCCCGGGCGCTTGCGGTTACCGACATCGCGCTGCCGACGTTCCCGGACGAGCAGATGCTGTTCGGCGATGACACACCGCAGGCGACCGCCGAGCGCCTCGGGCAATTGGTCAAGGAGGTCGTGGTCAAGAACGGCGAGGCACCGGCGTTGATTGGCAAGGGTGGAGCGCTGCGGGAGGTCGCCGCAATCCACGTGCCTGCGCCCGAGGACACGACCGGTGCCGGCGATTCCTTCAACGGCGGCTATCTCGCCGCACGGCTTGGCGGGATTGCCCCGGCGGACGCTGTCCAGCGTGCGCACCGCGTCGCCGCCGCCGTCGTGCAGGTCCGCGGCGCATTGGCGCCGTTCGAGACGCTACGGGCGGCGTTCGGCCAGTCCTGAAAAAGTCAGCCCTGCCGGAACCGATATTCCGTCACGTGGTGGTAGATCGCGCCAGGCCATAGCGTCGCCTGCGGGAAATACGGCCGGTTCGGCGCGTCGGGCCATATCTGCGGCTCCAGACAGAAGCCGCTGAAGGCCTTGTAGTCCCGCCCTTCCAGGCCGGTGCGTGGCGTCACATATTGCCCGGTATAAAGCTGGACGCCGGGCTCGGTGGTCCAGACTTCCATCTCGACGCCGGAACTCGCCCCTTGCACCCAAGCTGCCTGCCTGAGCGGACCGCGCGCCGCGGCCAGGCAGAAATTCTGGTCGTAGGGTAACTGTTCGCCCTCGGTCTCCATGCGCAGCGGCCGCGCCTGGCGAAAATCGAAAGGCGTGCCGTCGACCGGCTTGACCACCCCGGTCGGGATCATGTCGCCGTCGACAGGCAGATAGGCGCCGGCGTTCAGCATCATCCGATGGTCGAGAATGTCGCCGGTGCCGCCATCGTCGAGATTGAAATAGGAATGCTGGGTGAGATTGCACGGCGTCGGCTCCTCGCAGGTCGCCGTCAGTTCGACGCTGAGCGTGCCGGGAATTTTCAGCCGGTAGGTGCAGGTAACGTCGAGCGCTCCGGGAAAGCCCATCGCGCCATCGGGATCATGCAGCGTCAGCGTGACGAAGTCCCTGCCATGCAGCGAAACCGCCCATGGCCGGTGGGAATAGCCTTGCGAGCCGCCATGCAGCGTATGCTTGTCCAGGAAGTTGCGCTCGGTCTGATAGCGGTTGCCGCCAATTGTGAAACGAGCGTCGCCGATGCGGTTGGCGTAGCGCCCAACCACCGCCCCGAAGAAGCCGGTATCGGTCTCATACGCTTCCAGAGTGCTGTAGCCGAGAACCAGCGGCGCATCATGCCCGGCCAGGCGCAGGTCCTGGACGATGGCGCCGAGCCCGATGATGTTGGCGGTGAGGCCGCCGCCCCTGATCGTGAAGCGGCGGACCGGTTCGCCTGCCTGCGTCGTGCCGAAAACCTCGCCGTCCTTCATCATCATGCCCGCAAACGTCAGTGGATCCAAAGGACTTCGGCCGGTTCTTCAGCCTCGAGGCAGGTTTACGAGCCTGCCTCCGGACTAGCCTATCAGAGGCCGAGGCCGCCGATGCACACGTATTTGGTATCGAGGTAATCCTCGATGCCCTGATGTCCGCCTTCCTTGCCAAGTCCGGATTCCTTGACGCCGCCGAACGGTGCTTCAGGTGTGGTGATCAGCCCTTCATTGACGCCAACCATGCCGTATTTCAGGCCTTCCATGACCCGGAAGGCGCGGCCGAGATCGCCGGTGTAGAAGTAGCAGGCAAGGCCGAACTCCGTGTCGTTGGCGAGCGCCACGGCCTCTTCCTCGGTCTCGAACTTGAACACGGGTGCGACCGGCCCAAAAATCTCTTCCTTCATAAAGCGCATTTTCGGCGTCGCGTTGGCGATGACCGTCGGCTGGAAGAACGAACCGCCGAGCGCGTGGCGCTTGCCCCCGGCGACGACCTTGCCGCCCTTGGCCGTGGCGTCGGCGATCAGCTCCTCGACCTTCTCGACCGCCTTCTCGTCGATTAGCGGCCCCTGCTGGACGCCCTCTTCCAGGCCGGAACCAACCTTCAGCCCGTTGCTGGCCGCGGCGAGTTTCTCGACGAACTTGTCATAGACGCCAGCCTGGACCAGGAAGCGGTTGGTGCAGACGCAGGTCTGGCCGGAATTGCGATATTTGGCGGTGATCGCGCCGGCCACCGCACGCTCGATATCGGCGTCGTCGAAAACGATGAACGGCGCGTTGCCGCCGAGTTCCATCGATACCTTCTTGACGGTCACCGACGATTTCTGGATCAGGATCTTGCCGACTTCGGTCGAGCCGGTGAAGGTGATCTTCTTGACCAGCGGATTGGCGCAAATCTCGTCGCCGATCTCGCCGGCGGCGCCGGTCAGGATGTTGACGACGCCCTTGGGAAAGCCGACTTCCTCGGCAAGCGCCCCCCAGGCAAGGCCGGAATACGGCGTCTGCGAGGCCGGCTTGACGACAGCGGTGCAGCCCGCGGCAAGTGCGGGACCAAGCTTGCGGGCCAGCATCGAGGACGGGAAATTCCACGGCGTGATGGCGGCGATGACACCGACCGGTTCTTTCGTCACCAGGATGCGGCGGTCCGCCCATGGCGAGGGCACGACATCGCCATAAGTGCGGCGGCCTTCTTCGGCGAACCACAGGATGTAGGCGGCAGCCGAACCGATCTCGCCCTTGGATTCGAACAGCGACTTGCCCTGCTCGATGGTGAGCAGTTCGGCCAGGACGTCCTGATTGTCCATCATCGCGTCATGCAGCTTGCGCAGCAGCTTCGAGCGCTCGAGCGCGGTCGTCTTGCGCCAGGTTTTGAAAGCCTCATCGGCGGCCTCGATGGCGCGGCGAGTTTCTGCCTTGCCCGACTTCGGTACGGTGCCGATCTTGAGGCCTGTAGCCGGATTGTTCACATCGACCGTCTGGCCGCTGTCGGCCTGCACCCATTCGCCGTTGATGAGATTGGCCTGCCGCATGAAATGGCTGGTTTTCTGAAGCATGGTCTAGCCTCCGTTCGGCGCTCACGGGCCGCTATCTGGATGTCTTCGGTAAAGCGCAGGCAGGGCCCCGCGCTGGAGCCATTGCTCTTAACCTAGGGAAAGCCCCGCAAGCAATCGCAAGATGGCATATAGGGGTTGGACCAGCACAAGACGAGCGCGTTGGCGTACGGCGTCGCCAACCTTATCCGAAAACATGCAGGACAACCGTCAGCCAGAAAGCGGTGGTGATCGCCGCGCAGGCCGTGGCGATGGTCATCTGGTTCGATGCCAGCGCCTGGCCGGTGTTGAACTGCACCGCGATGAGATAGGAATTGATGCCGGAGGGCAGCGCCGCCACCACAACCGCCACCTTGGCGGTCAGGGGCGGCAGGCCGAGCAGCCAGACGAAGGCAAGAACCAGTGCCGGCATCAGGAACAGTTTGAGCGCCGAAAGCGCCAGCGCCGGCCGGACATTGCCTGATATCCCGAAGCGGCGCAGGCTGAGCCCCATGGCAAACAGCGCCACCGGCCCGGCCGTATCGGCCAATGCATCCACCAGGCGCATGGCGAGACCAGGCAGCGGCACGCCGCTGAGCCGCCATGCCAGGCCCAGGACAATGCCGATGATCAGCGGATTCATGAACAGCCGCCTGAGGAAACTTCTGATAACGCGCAAGGGATGCACGTGTTCGCCGCTGCCGCGCCCGAACATCTCGAACAGCACGATCGAAGCCATCATCATGATCGGCAGATGCACCGAGACCAGCAGCGACAGCACTTCGAAGCCGCTCGGACCGAATATGCCAAGGATGAAGGGAGCGCCGAGCAGCACGACGTTGGAGTAGGCAGACGACACCCCGCCGACGACCCCGGCGCGCGCATCGCGACCGAAGATCCGCGTGGTGACGACATGGCCGACGGCCCAGGTGATCGCCACGGCGGTGAAATAGGCACCCCATAGCGGCCATGGCGCCACGCCATGAAAATCGGCATTGACCATGGTCTGGAACAGGAGCAGCGGCATTGCCACCGAGACCGCGAAGTCGGATATCCCCTCGCCGCTCGCCGGTCTCAAATAGCCCGAGAGCCCGGCGAGATAGCCGAGCGCGACAAGACTGAAAACGAACAGGACGGTTTCGGTAAGCGGAGACATTTTTCAGGGATAGGCGAGCCACGGTCGCTGCGCAATCGCACCCGATCATGCTGCTCGATGCCTGCCGCACCAATCCGTTTCCTGCCGATGCCATGGTGCGGCGCGCGCCAAACCGCCTCGGCCGAGCCGATCGGAGCTGGCGGGCTGGAACCGGTGCGCGGCGGCCAGCCCGAATACCTCAAGGCGATTGCCTTCTTCGATAATGCCAAACAGGGCTTTACCGAAGCCGGCTACACGATCCCCATCCCGCTCACCGATCAGAAGATCGATCTGGTGAAGCAGCAGCTCGCCAAAAAGTGAGGCTTGAGACGCGGCTGACGCCCGGCTTGTCTTTGTGCCTGCTTTCCAATCCTTATATGGTTGGAGCCCGACACGGGAGCATGGAAGGGTGGCGATGATCCGGTTAGCCTTGGCGTTGTTCCTGCTTGTCGTCCCCGCCGCCGCGCACGCGACGGACGCCGGCTGGGCGCTGCTGCGCGATGGCGGCCATGTCGTGCTGCTGCGCCACGCCATGGTCACCGGCACCACCGACCCGGCCAATTTCGACATCGGCAATTGCGCCACCCAGGTCAATCTGTCGGCGCGCGGCAAGCAGCAGGCAAGCAAGATCGGCGCCCTGTTTGCCGCCCGCGCGGCTCCCATCGAGCGCATTTTGTCCAGCCGCTATTGCCGCTGCCTCGACACCGCGCGCACCGCCTTCGAGGCCGAGCCGGAGCTGTTCGCACCGCTCGATCTCCTGAAGGGTGACGATGCGCAGAAAGCAGCGCAGATCGCCGCCATCATGAAGGAAATCCGCGCCTATTCCGGCTCCGACAATCTGGTCCTGGTCACCCATCTCGAAAACATCGTGGCGCTGACCGGCGTGTCGCCGCGCGAAGGCGAAGCAGTGGTGGTCGAGCCGCAAGGCGACGGCTTGCGCGTACTCGGCCGCGTCACCTTCTGAGACAACTGCTCCCGAACGCGGGCGCGGCAATGAGTGTTGCCGAAATGCCACCGCCGAAAGAAGCCGCGAATTCGGCACGACAATGTCGCTTGCGACAACCCGTCGCAGGGGCTATAGGCGCGCTCCCGGTCACGAAAACCGAAGCGAGCACAACGGTTGGAGCTTTCGTCTCCGCCCGTGCAGACGGCTTTGCCGCCCTGTATACGGCGCCGCTTTGGGGATTGGGATCGCGGATGTAGCTCAACTGGGAGAGCGCCGGACATAATCCGGAGGTTGTGGGTTCGAGTCCCGTCGTCTGCACCACGGATAGCTCAGTTGGTAGAGCATCAGACTCATAATCTGATTGTCGAAGGTTCGATTCCTTCTCCATTGGCTCGATAAGCCAGCACCCTGCCAGGTGTTATCTGAAACGGTCCGGGGACTGGAATGCTGAAGACGTGACGGACGGCCGAGGCCTTCGGGCCAGAACGTATCGAAAAGTCCGATGCCATCGGCTCGCGGCCAGGCTCGCGGTGATGGTCAAGGCGCAGTGTCGCCGGCAAGGGAGGCTCGCCTCCGGCGCCCGCTTCGCTGCCCCGCGATCCGCTCCCGCAGGCCCGCCGCGCATCGATGCCACCAGTCCCCGGATCATTCGTGTCCGGAATTGGAAGCGAAACGAGAAACGAAGGGAAGATCGACGCATGACGTGACGCCTCGCATGGGGCCATGCCCGACAGGAGTAAGACAATGACTATTCTCGATACAGTTCTTGGGCGCGAGCGCGTCCTCGTTAGGGAAAACGAACGTGCCCTCACTCTCTACAAGGGAGAGATCAAGGCTGTCCTGCTGCCGGGTGAGCACTGGCTCGCCAACCGGAACCAGAGCCTTGAGGTGTCCCGGCACGATCTGAAGAGCCCGGAATTCGTTTCGGCGTACGAGAAGGCGTTGTTCGACAAGCTCCCGGACGTGGCCGCGCGTCATTTCACCGTCGTGCGCACCGGGCGCACGGAAGTTGCCGTCATCGAGCGTGACGGCAACCTGCATTCCGTGCAGGCCCCCGACCGTAAGCTGGTACTGTGGACCGATGCCGGACCGTGGAAGGTGACGGTGATCGACACCTCGGCCGATCTTGCGATCGATCCGGCTATCATGCGCCGGCTCGGCCAGGCTCGGAAGGCGGAATTGATGTCCGTTCACCCGGTTGTCGACGGCCAGGCCGGGCTGCTGTTCATCGACGGTGTCCTTGTGCGGACGCTTGCCGCTGGCGTGCACGGCTTCTGGACCGTCGGACGGATGGTGCAGATCAAGGTCGTCGACCTCAAGCGCCAGTCGCTCGATGTGGCCGGGCAGGAAGTGCTGACCAGGGATCGCGTCACGATCCGCGTCAACATCGCGGCCGAATACCGGGTCATCGACCCGGTCAAGGCGGTGAGCGCGGTGAAGGACTTCTCCGAGGCCCTCTACCGCGCCCTGCAGTACGCGTTCCGCAAGACGCTGGGCGCGCTCACGCTCGACCAGATCCTCGAAAAGAAGGTGACGGTCAACGAGGAAGCGGCGGCCAAGGTCCGTGCCGACATGGCCGAGATCGGGGTCGAGGTCAGCGATATCGCGCTCAAGGATGTCATCCTGCCGGGTGAGATGCGCGAGATCCTCAACCAGGTGGTTTCGGCCGAAAAGCAGGCCGAGGCCAACGTCATCCGCCGCCGCGAGGAGACGAACGCCACGCGTTCCCTGCTCAACACGGCCAAGGTGATGGCGGAGAACCCGGTGATGCTGCGGCTGAAGGAGCTCGAGGCTCTGGAAACCATCGCCGGCAAGGTCGAGCGGCTGACCGTCCACAACGGAACGGTCGGGCTGCTGAACGACCTTGTCAAGCTCCGCGACAGCTGAGCTTACGTAGCGTCAACGGAAGGGCCGCCGAGTCGACCGGCGGCCCTTCTTGCGTTTCCTGGGCATCCTACCCATCTGCGCCCGGCTTAACAGGCCTTTTCCTGCCGGGAAAAACCGATTAGACAGCGCCCAAACGAATGCGGACAGATTCCGCCCGCAAAGAAGGAAAAGCCCCTTGTCTACAACGTTCGACAAAGTCGCCAAGATCATTGCCGACACCAGCGAGATCGATATCGACACCATCACGCCCGAGAGCCACACCATTGACGATCTCGGCATCGACAGCCTCGACTTCCTGGACATCGTGTTCGCCATCGACAAGGAATTCGGCATCAAGGTGCCGCTGGAAAAGTGGACCCAGGAAGTCAATGACGGCAAGGCTTCGACCGACGATTACTTCGTCATGAAGAACCTGTGCGCCAAGATCGACGCGCTGGTTGCCGCCAAGACCGCCTGAGGTCATCAGGGCGCGTGACTTGACGCGCTCCGTCACCTGACCCACAAAGCCGCTCATGAGCAGCCCCCACCACGTCGTCATCACAGGTATCGGCCTTGTTTCCTCGCTGGGGGAAGGTCCCGACGCCCATTGGCAAAAGCTGGCGCAACCGGGCCGGGAGCCGGTGCTCGAGGCCGGGCGCTTCGCGCCCTACACGGTTCATCCACTACCCGAGATCGACTGGAACCTGCAGATCGCCAAGCGCGGCGATCAGCGGCAGATGGAGACATGGCAGAGGCTCGGCACCTATGCGGCGGGCCTCGCGCTCGACGACGCCGGCATCAAGGGCAATGACGAACTCTGCACCACCATGGACATGGTTGTGGCGGCCGGCGGCGGCGAGCGCGACGAAGCGGTCGACGCCGACATTCTAGCCGCTTCGGAAAACCGCAACGACCGCGACGTGCTGCTCAACGAGAAGCTGACCACCGAATTGCGACCGACGCTTTTCCTGGCGCAGCTTTCCAATCTGCTCGCCGGCAACATCTCCATCGTCCACAAGGTGACCGGCTCGTCCAGGACCTTCATGGGCGAGGAAGGCGCTGGCGTCGCCGCCGTCGAGACGGCAGCCGCGCGCATTCGCTCCGGCCAGTCGACGCACATCCTGGTCGGCGGCGCCTTCCAGACGGAACATTCCGACATGCTGCTCGGCTACGAGCTGGCCGGTTACCTGCATCGCGGCCCGTGGAAGCCCGTCTGGCAAAGGCAGGGCGCCGAGGGCGGCGGCGTGGTCTCAGGTTCCGGCGGTGCCTTCCTGGTGCTTGAGCAGCGCGAACACGCGGCAAGCCGCGGACGCAAGATCTACGCTGAACTCGGCCCCGTCGTCTCCGGCCGCGCCAGGCGCGCGCGCGGAGAACTCGACGCCGAGATCGCTCTCCTGCTCAAACAGGCGCTGCCGCTGAACGGCAAGCTGCTCGCCATGTCGGGAGCATCAGGCGCGCATGCGGCAACATCAGCCGAAAAGGCGGCGCTCGACGCCAATCCGGCGATATCGGCGCGCGGTTTTGCAACGTTGACCGGGCACATGAAGGAAGCGCAGTTTCCCTTCGCCGTGGCGCTGGCGGCACTGGCGGTCGACCGCAAGGCCGCCTACCCTGTCTTTGACGCCACGGCCGAAAAGCCATTCGAAGGCATTCCCGCGAGCGTCCTTGCAACGGCGATCGGCTATCACCAATTCGAGGGCATGGCGCTGGTCAACGCCGCTTGAGGCGGCGTCTGGCGAACGCACTGCAGAGATAAGAGGGCTCCCGGATGGCCAATTTCAGAGATCACATGGGCAGGCCCGTCGTTGCCGTTACCGGTATCGGGGTGGTGACCTCGCTCGGCGTCGGCAAATCAGACAATTGGGGCGCGCTGACCTCGGGCAAGTCGGGCATCCACCCGATCACCCGCTTCCCGGTCGATCACCTCAACACACGGATCTCCGGCATGGTCGATTTTCTGCCGTCGAGCTCCAAGGGAGCAAGCCTCCTCACCTATGAACTGGCGGAAACCGCGGCGCAGGAGGCTGTTGGCGAAGCCGGCCTGAATTCCGGCGATTTCGGCGGCCCTCTCTTCCTCGCCTCGCCGCCGGTCGAACTCGACTGGCACGACCGCTTTTCGCTCTATAATTCCGACAAGCAGGATTCCGGCGCCGAAAGGCTGCTGCGCGTGGCGCGCGGCCTGAAGGAACTCGATCTCTTCGAAACCACCCAGTTCGGCTCGATCGCCGACCGGCTCGCCGACCGGTTCGGCACGCGTGGCCTGCCGATCACGCTCTCGACGGCTTGCGCCTCCGGCGCCACCGCCATCCAGCTCGGCGTCGAGGCGATCCGCCGTGGCGAATGCGACCGCGCGCTGTCGATCGGCGCCGACGGCTCGGCGACCGCCGAGGCGCTGATCCGCTTCTCGCTGCTGTCGGCGCTTTCCACCCACAACGACAATCCGGAAAAGGCTTCCAAGCCGTTTTCCAAGGACCGTGACGGCTTCGTGTTGGCCGAGGGATCCGGCGCTCTGGTGCTGGAATCGCTGGAGGCGGCACTTGCCCGCGGGGCCGCCGTTCTCGGCATCCTCAGCGGCTGTGGCGAAAAGGCCGACGATTTCCATCGCACACGCTCCAAGCCGGATGGATCGCCGGCGATTGCCGCTGTCCGGGCCGCACTTGCGGATGCGGGTCTCGGCGAAGACGAGATCGACTATGTCAACGCACACGGCACCTCGACGCCGGAAAACGACAAGATGGAGCACCTGTCGCTGTCGACGGTGTTTGGCGAGCGCATCGGCTCGATGCCGATCTCGTCCAACAAGTCGATGATCGGCCACACGCTGTCGGCGGCGGGCGCGGTCGAAGCGGCGTTTTCGCTGATGACGATGCGCGAAAGCGTCATTCCTCCGACCATCAACTATGACAATCCTGACCCGGCGATCGTGCTCGACGTCGTGCCGAACAAGAAGCGCGATGCGCAGGTTCGCTCCGTTCTGTCGAACTCCTTCGGCTTTGGCGGCCAGAACACTTGCCTTGTCATGGCGCGGGAACCGGTCTAAGCGAGCCCTTTCCGCTTAACAGAACCGACAGGCTCCATGCGCGCACTGCAACTTATCGAGGACCGCCGCCTTGAAACGGTGGACCTGCCCCCCCCGCCGCCTCCCGCGCTTGGCGAAGTGACGCTGCGCATCAAGGCGGTGGCGCTGAACCACATCGACGTCTGGGGCTGGCGCGGCATGGCCTTCGCCAAGCGCAAGCTGCCGCTGGTCGTCGGCGCCGAGGCCTCCGGCGAGGTGGAGGCGGTCGGTCCCGGCGTTTCCAGCCTGCTGCCCGGACAATTGGTATCGATCTACGGCGCACGCACCTGCGGCCTCTGTCGTGCCTGCCGCGAAGGCCGCGACAATCTGTGCGAGCATGTTTCGGGCGTTCACGGCTTCCATCTCGACGGTTTCGCGCAGGAGAAGATCAACCTGCCGGCGCGCCTGCTGGTCCCCGCCCCGCCCGGTGTGACCGACATCGGGGCCGCCGTGGCGCCCGTTACCTTCGGCACCGTCGAGCACATGCTGTTCGACAATGCCAGGCTGCAGCCCGGTGAGACGATCCTCGTCCATGCCGGCGGATCCGGCATCGGCTCGGCGGCCATCCAGCTGGCCAAACGGATGGGCTGCACGATCATCACCACGGTCGGCTCGAACGACAAGATCGACAAGGCCAAGGCGCTCGGCGCCGACCATGTCATCAACTACCGCGACGATCGTTTCGAGGGCGTCGTGCGCAAGCTGACGAAGAAGAAAGGCGTCGACGTGGTGTTCGAGCATGTCGGCACCGACACCTTTGCCGGTTCGATGCTGTGCCTGAAGCGCGGCGGTCGCCTGGTGACCTGCGGTTCGACCTCCGGCGTGTCGACTCAGATCAACCTGATGCAGCTCTTCCAGCAGCAGTTGAAACTGCTCGGATCCTTCGGTTGCCGGATGGAGAACATGGCCAACGCCATGCAGAAGATGGCCGCTGGACAGGTCGCTCCGGTGATCGACACCGAGGTCGGCTTCGACGATATCGATGCCGCGCTGAAGCGCATGGAAGGCCGCGACGTCTTCGGCAAGATCATCCTGCGCGTCGCCTAGAGTCGTATGATTTCAGGTCGAATCGACCTGAAATCTGAATCCGCCTCTAAATCAAGGAATAGAGCATGATGTCATCCGAAAACCGCTTCACACTTTTCGGCATCATGCTCTAGAGCCTCGATTTCCGTGCTCAAGAAGCTTCGCCGCGATCTGAAATTTCGCTATGGCAGACAATTGCGCCAGGTGAATTACTGGTTTGTTGCGCGTCTCGCGATGGTCATCATGTCGCTGCTGCGCCTGCTGCCGGTCGACAGCGCGCTAAATTTTGCCGATCGCACCGCACGCCTCATCGGTCCAAGGGTCGGACGCCACCAGGTCGCCCTCGACAATCTGCGCAAGGCCTATCCGGAAAAGAGCGAGGACGAAATCCGGGCCATCGCCTCCGACATGTGGGGCAACATGGCCCGCCTTGCCGCCGAATACATCTTCCTCGACGCCCTGTTCGACTATGACCCAGCCGCCGGCAAGCCCGGCCGCATCGAGGTCAAGGGAACAGAGCATTTCGTGGAGATCGCGGCAGAGAAGCAACCGCACATCGTCTTCACCGGCCATCTCGGCAATTTCGAGCTGCTGCCGGTGGCGGCCGCGACCTTCGGCATGAACATCACGGCGCTGTTTCGGCCGCCCAACAACCCCTACCTCGCCGACTACATCCTTTCGACAAGGCGATCGACCATGGGAGGCTTGCTGCCTTCGATGGCCGGTGCCTCGTTCGCGCTGGCGGGGGTGTTGGAGAATGGCGGCAACATCGGCGTCCTCGTCGACCAGAAATTCTCCAACGGCCTGGACACGACCTTCTTCGGCCGTCCCTGCCAGAGCAACCGCGTGCTCGGCACCCTTGCCCGCCACTATGACTGCGACGTCTATCCGGCGCGTTGTATCAGGTTGCCGGGCAACCGCTTCCGGCTCGAGATCGAGGACAAGCTGGTCCTGCCGCGCACCGCCGACGGCAGCGTCGATGTCCACGCCACCACCCAGATGCTGAACGACGTCGTCGAGCGCTGGGTCCGAGAGGATCCAGGCCAATGGATGTGGTTCCACAAAAGGTGGGAGATCAGCAAGTGGCGGCGGAAAAACCGCACCAAGCCGGCTCCCGTCTCAAACACCTGAGCAAGCCGCTGGCGGGAACGTGTGTTCCTCCGCCAGCAAGCAAAGCCAGTATCAACAAATCGCCAATTGCCTAATTGGTGACGACAATGCGCGTATTGCCGAAGCCCACTTCGCGGACCATCGAATAGAAGGCCGCGGCATTGGCCGTATGCAGCCTTACGCAGCCATGCGAAGCCGGACGGCCGAGCTGCCTGACGGCGCCCGTTCCATGGATGGCATAGCCGCCACGGAAGAACACCGAGTACGGCATCGGCGACATGTCGTATTTGCGCGAATACCACATCCGCGCCGTGCGCTGCGGCCGGTAGGTGCCGCGCGGCGTGAAATAGCCCGGACGGGCGGTCGAGACGGCCCACCGATAGACAGAATCGCCATAACGAACCGTCATCGTCTGCGACGACACGTCGATGTTCGCCACCAATGTGGCCGCCTGACTTGCCGCCGATGCGCCAAACAGCGCAACGACCAATACTGCTGCCTTGAGAAATGACATTTTCATGCGATCAAACCCCTTTGATTGCCCTTGCCTGCTCGCCATCACGTTGTTTTTCACCTTTTTAATGGCGGTGAACAGATAACACACAGTCTTTGACCAATTCGCCAATCCAAAGCAGTGAATTTGAACGATTTCCCGCGATAGTTGCCACAACGACACGTTGCACGGGTTTGATCACGGGCTTGCAAAACCACTGGGATCGCTGCTCAACTCGCGGCATGAACGGGCGACTCCTCAAGGCAATCGACATCAGGCGCGACGAGTTGGTGGCGCTGACCGCCGACCTGATCCGCTTTCCGACCATAAATCCACCCGGCGAAGCCTACGGACCATGCGCCCACTATATCGGTGAGCGGCTAAGGAAGAGCGGCTTCGAGACCGAGTTCATCCGCGCCGACGGCACGCCCGGCGACACCGATCGCTATCCGCGCATCAACGTCGTTGCGCGGTTTGATGGACGGTCACCTGGTGCCTGCGTCCATTTCAATTCGCATATCGACGTTGTCGAAGCCGGCGACGGCTGGACCGTCGATCCGTTCGCCGGCATCGTCAGGGATGGCAAGGTCTATGGACGCGGCGCCTGCGACATGAAGGGGGGCCTCGCCGCCTCCATCATCGCTGTCGAAGCCTTTTTGGAAGTCTTTCCCGATTTTCCCGGCGCCATCGAGATCTCGGGAACGGTCGATGAGGAATCCGGCGGCTTCGGCGGCGTCGCCCATCTGGCCGGGCTCGGCTATTTCTCGAAACCCAGGGTCGATCACGTCATCATTCCCGAGCCTCTCAACAAGGACCGCATCTGCCTCGGCCATCGCGGCGTCTGGTGGGCGGAGATCGAGACCAAGGGTGAAATCGCGCACGGCTCGATGCCGTTTCTCGGCGACAATGCGGTGCGCCATATGGGCGCGGTGCTGCAGGCATTCGAGGACGAACTGTTCCCGGCACTCGACCTCAAGGTCACGCGCATGCCGGTGGTGCCGGAAGGCGCCAGGCGCTCGACCATGAACATCAATTCCATTCACGGCGGCCAGACCGAGGATTTCCGCCCCGGCCTGCCCTCCCCCAACGTGCCCGATTCCTGCCGTCTGACCATCGACCGCCGCTTCCTTCTCGAGGAGGATCTGGCCACGGTCAAAGCCGAAGTGACCGGCATTCTCGACCGGCTGAAGCGCGAGCGCAAAAAATTCGACTACGAGATCCGCGATCTGATGGAAGTGCTGCCGCTGATGACCGAGCGCGACGCGCCCGTCGTCAAGGCGGTGGCGCAAGGCATTCATGCGATCTTCGACCGCGAGCCCGACTACGTCATTTCGCCCGGCACCTACGACCAGAAGCACATCGCCCGCATCGGACATATCCACGACTGCATCGCCTATGGCCCGGGCATTCTCGACCTCGCCCATCGGCCGGACGAGTGGGTCGGCATATCGGACATGGTGGAATCGGCCAAGGTGATGGCGATCGGGCTCAACGTGCTGCTGCGCGGCACGGCCACGGGATAACCCCTGCATCGCGATAAGCTTCGGCCCGCCGACAGGGCTGGCACGACAAAAACATTCCCGGCCATCCTGCCTGGCAGCACGAAACGCAATTTACTCCCACGCGAAATCACGCTTCTATCGCCCGGCTTGAGCACGTGTCCTGAACGCATGGGGAGTTGCACGATGAGATTGTGGAAAACCATTCTGGCCGCCGCGGTTCTCGCATTGGCCGCTGGAACCTCCGCCTTTGCGGCCCGAACCGACCTGGTCATCGGCATTCCGCTCGAACCGCCGCATCTCGACCCAACCGCTGGTGCCGCTGCGGCGATCAAGGAAGTGCTCTACGCCAATGTCTTCGAGGGCCTGACCCGGATCGGACCCAATGGCGAAGTGCTGCCGGATCTGGCGGAAAGCTGGACCATTTCCGATGACGGCAAGGTCTACACCTTCAAGCTGCACACCGGCGTCAAATTCCACGACGGCGCCGATTTCAGCGCCGATGACGTGAAATTCTCGCTCGACCGTGCCCGCGCCGACAATTCGGTCAACGCGCAGAAGGGCCTGTTCGCGGCCATCGACAAGGTCGATGTCATCGATCCGGCGACGGTGAACGTCACGCTGAAAAACCCGCAAGGATCCTTCCTTTACAATATGGGCTGGGGCGACGCGGTGATGGTGTCGCCGAAATCCGCCGACACCAACAAGGAAAATCCGGTTGGCACCGGCCCGTTCAAGTTCCTGAACTGGGCCAAGGGATCATCGATCACGCTGGTCAAATCTGACCATTACTGGGGCGCTCCCGTGTTCCTCGACAAGGTCGAGTTCCGCATCGTGCCGGATGCCGCGGCCTATGTGCCGGCCCTTTTGTCCGGCGACATCCAGGCTTTCCCCTTCTTCGATCCCGACAGCCTCGCACAGGTCAAGGACGATCCGCGTTTCAAGGTGGTGATCGGTTCGACCGAAGGCGAGACCATCCTCTCGATCAACAACAAGAAGCCACCTTTCGACAAGCTGCAGGTCAGGCAGGCGATCTCCTACGCGCTCGACCGCAAGGCGATCATCGACGGCGCCTCGGCCGGCCTTGGCCTGCCGATCGGCTCGCATATGTCGCCGGCGAACAAGGACTATGTCGACCTCACCGGCCTCTATCCACACAATGTCGACAAGGCCAAGGAACTGCTGAAGGAGGCCGGGCTGGAGAACGGCTTCAAGGCAACGCTGAAACTGCCGCCGCCCAGCTATGCACGGCTCGGTGGCGAGATCATCGCCTCGCAACTTCGCGATGTCGGCATCAACCTGGAGATCATCCCGGTCGAATGGGCGCAGTGGCTGGACCAGGTGTTCACCAAGAAGGATTACGACCTGACCATCGTCTCCCACACCGAGCCCAACGACATCGATATCTATGCGCGCAAGGACTACTACTTCAACTACGACAATCCGACCTTCGACAAGGTGATCGCCGACCTCAACCTCACCTCCGACGAGGCCAAGCGCAAGGAACTGCTTGGCGAGGCGCAGAAGATCCTGGCCGACGACGCCGTGGTCGGCTTCCTCTACGAATTGCCCAAGGTCGGTGTCTGGGACGCCAAGCTGCAAGGCCTGTGGGAAAATGCGCCGATCCAGGCCAATGACCTGACCAAGGTGAAGTGGAGCGAGTGAGGTTCGTGGTGCGCGCGCCACTCCCTCGCCTTCCATGAGCGCCTACCTCCTCAAGCGCCTCGCCGTCGCTTTAGCCACGCTGGTGCTTGCCTCGATGGTGGTGTTCGCCGTGCTGGAGATCCTCCCCGGCGATCCGGCGCGGCTGATGCTGGGCATGAACGCCAGTGCCGACCAAGTGGAACTCTTGCGCAACCAGATGGGCCTCAACGCGCCGATCGTACTGCGCTATCTGCACTGGGCCGGCGGCTTGCTCACCCTCGATTTCGGCCGCTCCTATACCTACTCGGTCCCGGTCATCGATCTCGTGCGTGAACGGCTGGCCGTCTCGCTGCCGCTGGCGCTGATCGCGCTCGCGCTCTCCACCTTGATCGCCATTCCGGTCGGCCTGTTTTCGGCCAGCCGGCGCGGACGGGCCGGCGATACGATTTCAATGGGCGTCGCGCAGCTTGGCGTTGCCGTGCCCAATTTCTGGTTCGCGCTGATGCTGATCTATGTCTTCGCCGTCTGGCTGCGTCTGGTCCCGGCCGGTGGTTTTCCTGGTTGGGGCGCCGGCGCCTGGCCGGCACTGAAATCGCTGCTGTTGCCGGCGGTGGCGCTTGCCTTGCCGCAAGCGGCGATCCTGGCGCGCGTCACCCGCTCGGCGCTGATCGAGGTGCTCAACGAGGATTATATCCGCACCGCCCGCGCCAAGGGCCTGCCCTATCGGGCCGTGCTGTGGCGGCACGCGCTACGCAACGCCATGATCCCGGTGCTGACCATCCTTGGCTTGCAATTCGCCTTCCTGCTCGCCGGCACCATCATCATCGAAAATGTCTTCTATTTGCCCGGGCTCGGCCGGTTGGTGTTCCAGGCGATCACCCAGCGCGACCTGATCGTCGTCGAGAGCGTCGTCATGCTGCTGGTCGCCGCCGTCATTGCCGTCAACCTCGTCGTCGACCTTTCCTATGCGGTGGTCGATCCCCGCCTGAGGACCCGGCAATGACGCTGCGCATCGACATCCCCGACGAGACGTTCCGCGGCATCCTGGCCAAGGCGTTTGGGAACACCGCTTTCGTTACCGGTTTCGTCATCACCGTGCTGATCGTGGCGATGGCTGTCGTCTCCTATGTCTGGACACCCTTCGATGTGACGAGGCTCGTCATAGCGGACAAGACGCAAGGTCCCTCGCTGGCGCACTGGTTCGGCACCGACCATTTCGGCCGCGATATCCTGTCGATGATCATGGTTGGCGCCCGCAACTCGATCGCCGTGGCGCTGGTCGCCGTCGGGATCGGCATGGGTGTCGGCGTGCCGCTTGGCGCCTTCGCCGCCGCGCGCGGCGGCCTCGTCGACGAGGCGCTGATGCGCATCAACGACCTCGTCTTCGCCTTCCCCGCGCTGCTGTCGGCCATCATGATAACAGCCATTTTCGGGCCGGGCGCCGTCAATGCCATCATCGCCATCGGTATCTTCAACATTCCGGTGTTCGCCCGCGTCGCCCGCGCCGGTGCGCTGGCCATCTGGCCGCGCGAATTCATCCTTGCAGCGCGCGCCGCCGGCAAGAGCAGCACGCAGATATCGATCGAACACGTGCTGCCCAACATCGCCACGCTGCTCCTCGTGCAGGGCACAATCCAGTTCGCGCTGGGCATCCTGGCCGAAGCCGGGCTTTCCTATCTCGGCCTCGGCGCTCAGCCGCCGATGCCGAGCTGGGGCCGCATGCTGTTCGACGCCCAGACGCGCATGGTGGCGGCTCCCTGGATGGCGATCTTCCCCGGCATGGCGATCGTCGTCACCGTGCTCGGCCTGAATCTTCTGGGCGACGGCATCGCCGACATTCTCGACCCGAAATCGCGGCGGCAGCGATGAGCCTGCTCGAAGTCGATAATCTGTCGCTGGTCATCGGCGACACACAGATCCTGAAAGACATGGAGCTCTCCGTCGCGCCCGGCGAAGTGATGGGGCTGGTCGGCGAATCCGGCTCCGGCAAATCGATGACCGCGCTGACGGTGATGCGGCTCCTGCCCCATGCCGCACGCGCCACCGGGCGCATCACGTTCGACGGCATCGATATTCTCGGAGCGACCGAGGACCAGATGTGTGCCTTGCGCGGCGACGACATCGGCATGGTGTTCCAGGAGCCGATGACGGCGCTCAATCCGGTCAAGACGATCGGCGAACAAGTCGCCGAAGGTATACGCTGGCACACCGGGGCGAGCCGTGCCGACGCCGAGGAGCGGGCGCGAAAAATGCTCGACCGCGTCGGCCTGCCCGAAGCGAAATTCCCGCTGTCGCGCTATCCGCACGAATTGTCGGGCGGCCAACGCCAGCGCGTCGTCATTGCCATCGCCTGCGCGCTGAAGCCGAAGCTGCTGATCGCCGACGAGCCGACGACGGCGCTCGACGTGGTGCTGCAGGCACAGATCCTCGACCTCCTGCGCGATCTCGTGGCGGAGAACCGCATGGGCCTGCTGCTGATATCGCATGATCTCGCTGTCGTAACAGAGATGGCCGACCGCATCACCATCCTGCGCCACGGCGAGGTGATGGACGCCGGCGACACGGCGCGCACGCTCTCCGAACAGTTCCATCCCTATACGCGCCAGCTGGCGCAGGCCTCGATGCATGTTCCGGCGCGCGCTAAGCCTCATCGTGTCGGGACGGACCAACCCTTGCTGCAGGTTGAGGGCGTCAGCCGCGACTACCCCGGCCGCCGCATCTCGCTGTTCAGGCGCGCGCCAGACATACGTGCGGTCGACGACGTCTCGCTATCGATGGCGCCGGGCCAGTCGGTGGCGCTGGTCGGCCGCTCCGGCTGCGGCAAGTCGACCCTTGCCCGCATGATCCTGGCGTTGGACCGGCCGAGTTCGGGCGTGATCCGCTTTCGCGGCGAACCCATCACCGGCAGGAGCGAGGCCGAGCTGAAGCCGGCCAGGCGCGATATGCAGGTTGTCTTCCAGGACCCCTACGGCTCCTTCGATCCGCGCCAGAAGGTCGAAAAACTGGTCGCCGAACCCCTGCATGTCCTGGAGAAAAAACCAACGCGCGCCGAGCGCCTCGAGATGGTGGCGCATGCGCTGCACGAGGTCGGCCTCGACCAACGCGACATGGACAAATATCCGCACGAATTCTCCGGCGGCCAGCGTCAACGCCTGTCGATCGCCCGCGCCATCATCACGCGCCCCAAGCTTGTCATCGCCGACGAGCCGGTCTCGGCACTCGATGTCTCGATCCGTGCACAGATCCTGGACCTCTTCGCCGGACTCAACCAGAAACTCGGCATCGCCTATCTCTTCATCACTCATGACCTGGCCGTCGCCCGCGCCATCACGGATGAGGTGCTTGTCATGCATGACGGCAAGATCGTCGAGCGCGGCAGGACGAGCGATGTGCTCGATCAGCCACGATCAGAGGCGGCCAAGGCGCTTGTCGCTGCGGCGCCGGATCTGCGCCGGGCGATCGCGAAACGGATGCAGGAACAGGGGTGAGTTGCCGATCCGCCTGCTACTCTTCCGGCTTCACCACATCGACCGGGCTGATGTCGAGCAAATCGAGCGTGCGGCGCAACAGGCGCACCTCGGTCTCGGCCAGTTGCGAATCCGCCTTGGCGATTTCCGCCATGTGCTGCGCCAATTGCTTGCGCCGCCCGACGTCGAGGTCGCGAAACAGCGCGATCGCCTGCGAGCCGTTGGTCTCGTAGCCGAATTCGTTGAGATATTCGATGACCGCGTCGATGCTGGCCTCCGGAATGCCGAAAGCATCCTTGCAGATGCGCCGGAAGGCAACCATCTCGCTCTCGCTCACCGTGCCATCGGCCAGGATCATCCGGAACAGCATCAGCAGTTCCGCCGACAGGACGGGATCGTCCGCGACCTTTCGTACGCCCGGGTCGCCGTCGAAGATCGAGCGTATCTGGTCCAGCAATGCGAATGCCATGAACGGCCCCTTTCCGATTCCTCTTCAACAGAATTAGCGCGGAATCGGCCTTGCGCAAACGGGGTGGCCGTGGTCGAACGCGCGCTGCAGCCGACGGACATCTCGACATATCAGATGATCGACCTCACCGCCCAGACCATCGCCATGCTCGCTTTCGCCGCCTTTGCCGCGGGCTTTGTCGATTCGATTGCCGGCGGCGGCGGGCTGATCACCATTCCGGCGCTGCTGCTCGCCGGTTTTTCGCCGGTCGAGGCGCTTGGAACCAACAAGCTGCAAGGCATGTTCGGCTCCGGGTCGGCGACGATCCACTACGCCTCGAAAGGCCATGTCGACCTGCGCCGGCAGTTGCCATCGGCGCTGCTTGCCCTCGCCGGCGGCGCCATCGGCGCACTGCTGGCCACGGTCGTGCCCGGCGACCTGTTACGCGCGGCCCTGCCGCTGGTGCTGATTGCCATTGCGCTCTACTTCGCGCTCAAGCCCAACATGAACGATGTCGACCGGGCCGAGCGCCTGTCGCCCTTCCTGTTCGGCGTGACCGTGGTGCCGGCCATCGGCTTCTATGATGGCGTATTCGGGCCGGGCGCCGGTTCCTTCTACATGCTGGCCTTCGTGACGCTCGCCGGCTACGGCGTGCTCAAGGCAACGGCGCACACCAAACTGCTCAATTTCGCCTCCAACATCGGCGGCTTCATCATCTTTGCCGCTGTCGGCGTCATCTCATGGAAGATTGGCCTGATGATGGGCGTCGCCCAGTTCCTCGGCGCCCGCGTTGGCGCGAGCTTGGCCATGCGTATCGGCGCCAAGCTGATCAAGCCGCTGCTGGTCATCGTCTGCGTGGCTCTGGCGGTGAAGCTGCTGGCCGATCCGGCCAACCCGTTGCGTGTCATGATTGGTCTGTGATCACGCGCCTGTTACAGTGCTGATGTTCGAATCATGTTGGAGGAGCCAGACATGAATCTCAGCGCGCCTACCCAGATTGTTTTCATCATCTCCGTTGTCATCGCCATCATCGGCATTCTTGCCGCGCTTGGCGTCCTCGCGTTCATTCCAATCGCATCGGTGTGGATTGTTCTTATCGCCTACATCGTGCTGGCCGCCGGCTGCCTGATGCGCGGCGCCTGACAAGTTTCCCTCGACAAGCGGGGACTGAGAGCGCCCGGCCAAGCCGGGCGTTTTTGATTCTAATGCGGGCTCTGCTAGATTCGCTTGGCGGAAGGATGGGCAATGCCAATCGAGATGTCTGGTCGTTCGGCACCTACTGGCCGAAGGCCAGCGAGAAGGCCTGACCTTCAACGCGCCAGCGAAAAAATCGCGTCGCAGTCCAGATGGGTCTCCAACTCGGCGGCGACTTCGTCCAGCGCCCGCTCGACTTCGGCACGATAGTCGAGGCCACCGCCCTTGATGCCGAGGCTTTCGAGAAATTTCCCGCGAAAGCCGTCGGCGCCGAACAGGCCATGCATGTAGGTGCCGATCACCTTGCCGTCCGCCGAGATCGCGCCATCCTCGGCACCATTGATGATCGCCGACGGGCGCCTGGTGTCCGGACCCGTGGTGCGGCCGAGGTGGATCTCGTAGCCTTCGAGCGGCAGGCCGAACGGCACTGACCGGGCGCTGACATTTCGCACCGTCTTTTCCGGCTCCATCACCGTCTCGACATCGAGCAGGCCGAGCCCCTCGGCTTCCATGACGGAGCCTTCGATGCCGTCGGGATCGCGTACCATGCGGCCGAGCATCTGGAACCCGCCGCAGATGCCGACGACATGGCCGCCGCGCTTGCGGTGCGCCGCAAGATCCCGATCCCAACCATTCTCGCGAAACTTCAGGAGATCGCCGATCGTCGACTTGGAGCCGGGAATGACCACCAGCCCGGCATCGGCCGGCAGCTTCTTTCCCGGCGGCACGAATACCACCTCGACCTGCGGTTCGGCCTTGAGCGGGTCGAGATCGTCGAAATTCGCGATGCGGCCAAGCATCGGCACCGCGACTTTGAGCGCGCGCGCCTCGCCGGATGCCAGCCGCTCCAGCACCACGGAATCCTCCGACGGCAGCCGCGCCGCCGCCTTCAGCCACGGCACGACGCCGAAACAGCGCCATCCGGTGAACTTCTCGATCGCCTCGATGCCGTCATCGAACAGCGAAACATCGCCCCGGAACTTGTTGATGAGATAGCCGACGATTATGCGCCGATCCTCTTCCGGCAGGATCAGATGCGTGCCCGCGACCGAGGCGATGACGCCGCCGCGATCGATGTCGCCGACCAGCACCACCGGCACATCGGCGCGCGTGGCAAAGCCCATATTGGCGATATCGCGGCTGCGGAGGTTGATTTCGGCCGGCGAGCCGGCGCCCTCCACGATGACCAGGTCGGCGCCCTCGCAGACCTGGCCCCAGGACTCCAGCACTGCATCCATCAGCCGGCCCTTCAGCGCCTGGTAGTCGCGCGCCCTTGCTTCGCCGAACACTTTGCCCTGGACGATGACCTGCGCGCCGACATCGGTCTGCGGCTTGAGCAGCACCGGGTTCATATGCACCGATGGCGGCACGCCGCAGGCGATCGCCTGCAGCCATTGCGCGCGGCCGATCTCGCCGCCGCCATGGTTGTTGTCGCCGGGGATATCGGCGACGGCGGCGTTGTTCGACATGTTCTGCGGCTTGAACGGCCGCACCTGCAAGCCACGCTTTTTCGCGGCGCGGCACAGGCCTGCGACCAGCACCGTCTTGCCGACATCCGACCCTGTGCCTTGCAGCATGATCGCCCTGGCCATCAGCCCCTGCCCTGCGTCGCGGTGCCGGTGATCGTGGATTTTTGCGCCAACGGCCCGCCGCGCCAGATATAGAGCGCCAGCAGCGGCTCCTTGCCCGTTCGCATGGCATGGTTGACGTTGGAGGCATGGTGGACGACCTCGCCGGCCTCCCGCCTGCGAAAACCGCTTTCGCCCATGCGCCATTCCGTACCGCCGGTCAGCGGAATATAGATTTCCTCGGCGACGTGATGATGGTCGGGGTAGACGATCCCGGGTCCAAGAATCAGCAGCCCGGCGGCAGCCTCTTCGTTGACGAAGTGCCCACGCGTGCCGAAGATTTCCAGCCAGCCGTAATTGTCGATAAAGGCCCTGCCGAAATCAGCCTCGGTGTAGGTCTGTCCCCAATGCAGTTCGTTGCGCAGCTCGGCCAGCAATCGCACCAGCGGCCTCGCATCCGGCGGTGCCAGTCCGGCCGCGCGATCAAGATGGCGCAGGCAGCCAAGCGCATGCGGCTCCAAATTTCGGGCTGGCATATCCCAGCCGATACGCGCCACCGCCTCGCGCACCAGAGCGTCATCGACGGAAGCGAGATAGGCGTGGAACTTTTCCAGCAGCTTATCGAATTTTGTCGTCACATCTTGCTCCGGGCATGCATTGGTGCACAGCCGCTCCGCGGCGGGTCGGGTTGCGCGGCGGCATCATTGGTCTAGATTGGTCCGCGCGCAAAGCCAAAAACGACGGGCCAGCAGGTCAGACATCAGGGAGCACGCCATGGACGCCGCGGTCGATGCGAGCACCAGCCAGTTCGAACTCAACGAGGAACAGCGTGCCATCCAGGATATGGCGCGGGCCTTCGCCGCCGATCGCGTCGCGCCCAATGCGCTCGACTGGGACCGCAGGCGACATTTCCCCGCCGATGTGATCCGCGAGACGGGGCCGCTCGGCCTCGGCGGCATCTATGTCAGGGACGATGTCGGCGGTTCCGCGCTCGGCCGGCTCGACGCCGTACTGATCTTCGAGGCGCTGTCGCATGCCGACCCGGCCTTTTCGTCCTTCATCTCGATCCACAACATGGTGGCCTCGATGATCGACCGCTTCGGCAATGAAGAACAGCGCCAGCGTTTCCTGCCGAAGCTCGCCTCCATGGAATGGCTGGCGAGCTATTGCCTGACCGAGCCTGGCTCGGGTTCGGATGCGGCGGCGCTGAAGACGCGCGCGGTGAAAAGCGGCGGCGATTACATCCTCAACGGCGCCAAGCAGTTCATCTCCGGCGCCGGCGACAGCGATGTCTACGCCGTCATGGTGCGCACCGGCGCCGACGGCCCGAAAGGCATCTCCACCATCGTCGTGCCCAAGGATGCGCCCGGCCTCTCCTTCGGCGCCAATGAGCACAAGATGGGCTGGCACATGCAGTCGACCCGCCAGGTCATCTTCGAGGATTGCAAGGTGCCGGCGGAGAACCTCTTGTCGGGCGAAGGCGCCGGCTTCGGCATCGCCATGGCCGGGCTCGACGGCGGCCGGCTGAACATCGCCGCCTGTTCGCTGGGCGGCGCCCAGTCGGCGCTCGACAAGGCGCTCTCCTACACCGCCGAGCGCAAGGCATTCGGCTCGAAGATCAACCAGTTCCAGGCGCTGCAGTTCAGGCTGGCCGACATGGAGACAGAGTTGCAGGCGGCGCGCATATTCCTCTATGCGGCGGCCTCCAAACTCGACCGCAAGGCGCCGGACGCCGGCAAATGGTCGGCAATGGCCAAGCGCTTCGTCACCGACACCGGCTTCAACGTCGCCAACGACGCGCTGCAACTGCTCGGCGGCTATGGCTATTTGCATGATTACGGCATCGAGAAGCTGGTGCGCGATCTCAGGGTGCACCAGATCCTCGAAGGCACCAACGAAATCATGCGCGTCATCATCGCGCGCGCCCTGATCGGCCGCTGACGCCAGCAAACTCCGGGAGAGAGACTATGACGACGATCGCCTTCATCGGCCTCGGCAATATGGGCAATCCGATGGCCGCAAACCTGGTCAAGGCTGGGCATGCCGTGCACGGTTTCGACCTGATGCCGGAAAACCTCGCGGTCGCGCGCGAACATGGCGTCGTCGTTATGGCCAATGCGCTCGCGGCGGTGAAGGATGCCGGCGTGGTCATCACCATGCTGCCGGCCGGCAAGCACGTGCTGTCGGTCTATGGGGACATTGCTCCCAAGGCCAGGAACGGCGCGCTGTTCATCGATTCCTCGACGATCGACGTCGAATCGGCGCGCAAGGCTCATACGATTGCAGCAAAGCACGGCCTGCTGTCCATCGACGCGCCGGTTTCGGGCGGCACCGGTGGTGCCACGGCCGGTACATTGACCTTCATGGCTGGGGGAGCCGACGATGCTTTCTCGGCCGCCGAGCCGATCCTGAAGCCGATGGCCGGCCGCATCGTCCATTGCGGCGGTGACGGCGCCGGACAGGCGGCGAAGATCTGCAACAACATGATCCTCGGCATTTCGATGATCGGCGTCGCCGAGGCGTTCGTGCTGGCGGAAAAACTCGGCCTGTCGCATCAGGCGCTGTTCGACGTCGCCTCGACCTCGTCGGGCCAGTGCTGGTCGCTGACCACCTATTGCCCCGTGCCTGGCCCGGTTCCCACTTCGCCCGCCAACAGGGATTACAAGCCCGGATTTGCGGCGGCTCTTATGCTGAAAGACCTGAAATTGTCGCAGGAAGCAGCGCTTGGCGCGGGCGCGGTGACACCGCTTGGCGCAGAAGCGGCGCAGCTCTATGCCCTTTTCAACGCCCAGGGCCATGGCGGCGCCGATTTCTCCGGCATAATAAATTTTCTGCGCGGCAACTCGGCGTAAACAGCGGATTTAGTCTAGTTTTTTCGGGTTCTTCCAGACCAAGGCCGCAAATTTAGATTTGCTTAAGCTCTCGATAACTCCGCGGTAACGATGTCCCTGTAAAACAGATTGCGAGGCGGACATATCGCATCCGCCCGGCGCTCCGGATCAGGTCTCGCGTACCGGAGCCCGTAAGTTTCGCAAGTGTCTTCGTAGCGAAACGCCATGCGTATCTGGCAAAGCCGCGTTCCCGATGGGGCGCGGTTTTTGCGTTGCGACCCCTTTATTACTGACGATCCGTCTATATGCCGATCGCCGCACCCGGGATCGGCACATGGTCTTCATTGGTCAGCACGATCGGTGCATCGACGCCGTCGACGCGGATCACGAGCAGGCGCGTACTCCATGTGCCGGCATTGCGAACCAGATGGGAATATACGGTGCCCTTGCCCTTGGCGCCGTGGACGGGAATGCTGAACTGGGCGTCGCCCGCGCCATTCGCATTGACGTTGAGATGACCGCCGACCCAGAAATTGTCGGCCAAATCGTCGCCGAGGGCGGCCTTGACCCGCCCAGGGGCGCGGACGGCGTCCATGGTCATGCGGTAGGCGTCGCTGCCTTTGAGCACGAAAGGGATGCTGCCGACCATCGTCGCACAACCGCCGATACTGACCACCCATACGGCAAGGCCGGCAATCGCCCAATTGCGCTGCGTCTTGCGGAACTGCTCGGCGTCGCGCCAAGCCCGGTTTTGCCAAGCCCAGCGGCTGCCGCGCGCGCCAAGCACGAAGATCATGATGAGGTTGACGACCGGGATCAGCGCCAGCAGTGCGATGAAGGTGCTGTTGCCGATGCCCCAAATCCAGTTGAGGAAGAAGGCGCCCCAGTTCCAGCGATCGAGTTCGGCTGGAATTTCAGCCGGTTGGTTGAGCGGTTGTCCGGCCATGTTGTTCCCCATCGGCGTGTATGCCGATTGGTTCTAGCGCAAGACTTCGACGATGCGCAAAAAAGTTCCGGGGCTTCCGCCTCAACCCTTTGTGGAAAGGCGGCGAAAATTTGCCCTCACCGCGCGGCCGGCCGGCTTCAGCGCTGCGCTGATCGACCGTTCGGCCGCGACGCCGTTGAACAGCGACGGCATTCGACCCGAGAGAACCTCCGGCCAGAAACGTGACGCCGATTGCAGGAAAGACATTTGCGCCGCAAGCGCGCCCTCGGCCATGGCGACGGTCTTCTCGCTGACAGCCATTGCCGTCTCCGCGCTCCAGGGCTCGCCGCTTCGCGCCTCCATGGCCATCAGCGGCAGCCGCATCATCACCACCAGCGGCGCCAGCATCAGGTCCGCGCCAAGGCTGGCCGCCTCTTGCACGCGTCGGCTTTTGCCGGTCTTTCTCATGTGGGCAATCCCCTGTCGCGGCCGGATCGGCCGCCCCTTACATTACGCGCCGAAGGCGAAATTCGTTCCCGCTCATAGCGCATATTTCCGGGATTGGGCGTTTCTTCGCAAAAACGCCCAATCGAGGTTTGCTCCTATCGCTTGCGCAGGTCCGCCTGTGCCAGGTCGAGCGCCTTGCCGATGCGCTCGCAAGCCATGTCGATCGTATCGCGGGTCCAGATCAGCGGCGGCGACAGGATCATCGTATCGCCGGTGGCGCGCAGCATCATGCCGTTGGCGATCGCGTGGTCGCGCACCGTCACCGCGGCACTTCCCGACGGCAGGAAGCGCTCCTTCGTCCCCTTGTCCTTGACGATCTCGATAGCGCCCATCAGGCCGATCGAGCGCACCTCGCCGACCAGATCATGCCCGGCAATACGTTCCTGCAATGCGCTAGCGAAATAAGGTCCGGTGTCGTTCCTGACACGGTCGACCAGCCCTTCCCTCTCGATGATCTCCAGGTTCTTCAAGGCCACGGCGCAAGCAACTGGGTGCCCCGAATAGGTGTAGCCATGGTTGAACTCGCCGCCCTTCTCGACCAGCGTCGAGGCAATGCGGTCGCCAACCAGCAGCGCCGAAAGAGGCTGATAGCCCGAGGTCAGCGCCTTGGCCGTGGTGATGGTGTCCGCTTCGATGCCGAAGGTCTGCGCCGCGAACCACTCACCTGTGCGGCCATAGCCGGTAATGACCTCGTCCAGCATCAAAAGCACATCGTATTTGCGGCAGATGCGCTGCACTTCGGGCCAGTAGCTCGCCGGCGGTATCTTGACGCCGCCCGCGCCCATCACCGGCTCGCCGATGAAGGCCGCGACCTTGTCGGCACCGGCCTCGAGGATGGCGTCCTCGACGGACTTTGCCGCGCGCAGGCCGAAATCGTGGTCGCTTTCGCCCGGCAGAGCCAGCTCGTAGGCATAGGGCATCATCACATGGACGATGTTGGGCACCGCACCGTTGAGCTGCTTGTGCATGGCATCCATGCCACCGAGCGAAGTGCCGGCAATGGTCGAGCCGTGATAGGCCATCTTGCGCGAGATGACGCGGTTCTTCTCCGGCTTGCCCTCAAGCATCCAGTAATGGCGCACTAGGCGCAAGGCGGTGTCGTTGGCCTCCGAACCGGACGAGCCGTAAAACACCTGGTTCACGTTGCGTGGTGCGATCTCGGCCAGCTTCTTCGACAACAGCACCGGCGTCGGCGTGGAGCATTTGAAGAAGGAATTGTAGTAAGGCAGTTCCTTCATCTGTGCATAGGCGGCCTCGGCCAGCTCGTCGCGGCCGTAGCCGATATTGACGCACCACAGGCCGGCCATGCCGTCCAGCAGTTCCGTCCCTTCGGAATCGTAGATGAACGGGCCATTGGCGCGGGTGATGACGCGCGCGCCTGCCTCACGCAGCTCCTTATGATCGGTGAAGGGATGCAGGTGATGCGCGGCGTCGATCTGCTGAAGCTGCTTCAGCGAATAATTCTGGTAGGTCATTGATTTGGTCTTTCCTCTGAAATCATTCCGGCGGTGCCGGGGCGAATTCGTCAGAGGACGGCAGGCGGCGAATAGCCGATGCGGGCGCACAGCCGCAAAAGCTCGGCGCGGAGCGTGCGTGACGACGGTGTCACCGCGACCCGGAATGCGCGAGCTGATAGTCTAGCGAGAGCCATGAAGGTACCTTAGAGCAAAGGGCGGTCGAGGTGAACCACCCTTTGCTCAGGGGTGCCATGGAATGAGGTCAGGCTTTTCCGCCCAGTGCCCGCTGCAGGAAGACATACTTCATCGCCGTCTGCGCCGCCTGCGGTCGGCGGTCGCCGCGCCCGCCATGTCCGCCCTCGGTCTCCTCGAAGAACAGCGTCCTGCCGTGTCCTGCCTCCTGCAGGCGGGCCGCCATCTTGCGCGCATGGCCGGGGTGAACCCGGTCGTCGGCGGTCGAGGTCGTCAAGAGCACCGGCGGATAGCCGGCATCGGCCTTGACATGTTGATAGGGCGAATAGGCGGAAAGCCACTTGGCGTCTTCCGGCTTCGACGGATCGCCATATTCGGCCATCCACGAAGCGCCCGGCGGCAATTCGGTGTAGCGCAGCATGTCGAGCAGTGGCACCTCGATGATGACGGCGCCGAAAAGCTCGGGATGCTGCGTCAGGGAAGCGCCGGTCAGCAGGCCGCCATTGGAGCCGCCCTGGATGCCAAGCGATTGAGCCGTGGCGATACCGCGCCTGACGACGTCCTGCGCCACTGCCGCGAAATCATCAAACCCGTTCTGGCGTTTGCCTTTCAGCGCCGCCTGGTGCCAGGCCGGTCCGAACTCGCCGCCGCCGCGAATGCAGGCCTGCACATAGGCATTGCCTTTCTCCAGCCATAGCTTGCCGCGCACGCCGGCATAGCCGGGCAACAGCGGCACTTCGAAACCGCCATAGCCGTAGAGTAGCGTCGGCACCGGACCGTTCTGGTCGCGCCGCCTGACGACGAAATAAGGGATCATCGTGCCGTCCTTCGAGCGCGCCTCGAACTGCTCCGAGATCAGCGGCGAGGCATCGAAGCGGGCCGGCTGCGATTTCACGGTCGCCAGCGTCTCGCCATTGTCATCGGACCAGATGATCGAGCTTGGCGTCAGGAAATCGGTGAAGGAAAAGGAGACGGTGGAGCCGAAATGCTCGGCATGGCTGATGCCGACAGTGCCGTTTTCAGGCAGCGCGATGGGTTTCAGCGACCAGGCGCCGCGCTCGCGCTCGCAGACGAGAACCTTGCCGCGCACATTGTCCATCAAGCTGATGAACAGGCGGTCCTGCGTTCTTGCGAGCCCGGCAATGGAAACCCGATGCGCCGGCGCCAACAAGGTTTCGATGGCGCCAAAACCGCCGGTTTCGATCCAATGCGCGAAGTCGAAGGAGTAAAGCCCGTCCGGCTGGCATGCGGTGCCGTCCGGCGCCGTCCATGGCGTGCGCACCCCGAACACCAGTTGATCCCTAAAGAGCGAGGTGTCGGTGACGTCGTCGGGCAGCGGGATGCGGCGGTTCTCGCCCGAAGGCAGGCGCAGGAAACTGTGCGATGCGAAGAAGTTGAGTGTCCGCGCCAGAAACAGGTGACGCTTCTCGCCGTCGAACTCGACACCGGCGCCAACGGCAAGATCCTCGATCTCTGCCTCGAAGATCGGGGTCGCCTCTTCCAGCCTGGTGCCGCGCTTCCAGAGCTTGACCACGCGCGGATAGCCGGATTCTGTCTTGTCGGCCTCTTCGAAAGCGGCCGAGATGATGACCGTATCCTCGTCCAGCCAGCCGAAGCCCGATTTCGACGCCGGCGCCTGAAAACCGCCTTCCACGAAGGACTTGGCCGCGATGTCGAACTCGCGCATCGCGCTGGCGTCACCGCCATCGGGCGACATCGAGACCAGGCAGCGGTTGAAATCGGGGTAGAGCCTGACGGCGCCGCCGAACACCCATTTTATCCCCTCCCTCGCAGCCAGCTGGTCGAAGTCGATGATTGTCTCCCAGTCGGGCTTGTCGGTCTTGTAGGAAGCGACTGTCGTGCGGCGCCACAGGCCGAGCGCATTGGTCTTGTCCTGCCAGAAATTGTAGACATGACCGGCGATCGCCGCGCCAACCGCGATATTGTCCTCGGCCGTCATCAGGTCGAGCGCCGTCTGGAACGACGCCTGATAGGATGGATCGCCCTGCAATTCCGCCACCGTGACCTCGTTCTGGCGATGCACCCAGTCGAGCGATTCCTTGCTTGTCCTGTCCTCCAGCCAGAGGAACGGATCGCCGGTCTTCTGAAAGGGCTGGGCTCTGGTTGTCGAAGCGGTCATGCAGGTCTCCGGGATTTTGAACGGCTTCGCCTACATTGCGTTGGCGGCGCTGACATTCAAGGTGCGATACGGCCTTTCGCGGCCCTTGCGGCGTTGCTTCACCGCACCCGCCGACGGATAATCGTCGCCAACGCAAGCGCGGCGCAGATCGCGCCGAGCGTCAGCGGCAGGCCGCTCGCACCGGTCACATTCATTATGCCGCCCGCTAGCGGCGGGACGACAATGCCGCCGACACCCCACATCAGGGAGAATGCCGCATTGCCGGCAACCAGCGCCGAACCGGTGAAGCGCTCGCCAAGTTCGATGATGGACATCGTGTAGATGCCGTAGGACACAGCTCCCCAGACGAAGACGCAAGGCCAGATCAGCGGCGTTTCGATCAGCATTGGCAAAAGCACGCAGCCAAACAGCGTCAGCAGGACGCAGATGAAGCGCACGAGACGGGCCGTCAGCCGCTCGGCCAGCAGGCCAAGCGGAACCTGCATGGCGATGTTGCCGGCGATCATGACCGACAGCAGCGCCGACATGCGAGCCTCCGCGATGCCATGATGCGTGCCGTAGACGGGCAGCAGCGCCAGCACCGCCTGCTCGAAGCCCGCGGCTACGACCACCGCCGACAGAAGCAGCCATGCGAGCGGCATGAAACCCATCACCGAAACCTGATGCCCGGCCTCGTCTACTCTGGGCAGCCGTGGCAGAACCAACGCCAGGCAGATGCCGCAGAGCACGAAGGCGCCAATGCCGACAAGGAACGGCGGCCAGCCTTCTGTGCCAACGGCGAGCAGACAAAGCGGACCGGTCGCGAAGCCGGCGGAAATGATCGTCGAATAGAGGCCCATGATGCGGCCGCGCCGGGCCGGCGGCGCCAGCGCGATCACCCAGATTTCGCTGAGCACATAGAGCGGGTTGGTCACGACGCCGATCAGCAAGCGCAGCGGAAACCAGAGATAGACGTTCTGCGTCCAGCCGATCAGCGCCAGCACGACAGCCGAAAGCGCCGCGCAAGTGAGGGCCGTGCGCCCTGCCCCGAACCGACGCGCCAGCGCCGGGATGAGCGGGGACGAAACGATGAACCCGATCGGCGTCATCGCCGCCGACAGGCCGATCATCGCGGGCGAGACACCCTGGCGCTGGAGGATGAAGCTCAGCAGCGGATAGGACAGTCCCTGCGCGATGGCGAAAACGGACACGGTCGCGATCACACCGGTGATCGCCGCCCATTGCACCGTCTCGTCGCTTCTCGTGTCCACCAGGTCCATGATCCATAACGCTGTCGCGGTTGCAGACTTATCGGTTCGGGCCGGCGGCGGTAAGCCCCGCCGCCCGAACGGATGCCCGGCTCCAGCCAAACCCTGTCAGGAGCCTCCGCGGCTGGCCGATCTATAGAGCGCGAAGGCGACCAGCAAAGCGTCGAGGCCAATGATCACGAGTGGCAATCCCACCGGCCCGATCGCCTGCATCAGCAGGCCCGCGCCCGGCGGACCGACGATACCGCCGACGCCCCATAGCAAGGCGAACGCCGCATTGCCGGTGACCAGCAGCGAACCCGTGAAGCGGCTGCCGAGTTCGACCAGCGCCATCGTATAGACACCGTAGCCCACCGCGCCCATCACCAGAAGCACGCCCCAGATCAGCGGTGTGGTGATCAGCAGCGGGAGCAGAACAGCGCAAACGGTCGTCGCCACCGCGCAGGCCAGGATCATCGACCGGCCACCGAAGCGTTCGGCGAGCAGGCCGAGCGGGATCTGCAGAAGGATGTTGCCCAGCGACAGTGACATCACCAGCGCGGCGAGCACCGCCTCCGGCAAGCCATAGCCCGCCCCAAACACGGGAACCAGCGCATAGGTGCTTTGCTGGACGGCGGCCGAGACCAGCACCGCCAGCAGCAGCGCCGGCGCCAGCCGGGCAAAACCGACAAAGCTGCCGGCAGGCTGGCCGTCATCCTCGAAACCGGCGAGCTTCGAGGAGACAAGGCGCAAAATGACGGCACAGAGCAGGAAACCGACGATGCCGACGCTGAAGGGAGCCCAGCCCTCGATACCGACCAGAGTGAGCGTAAACGGACCTGCGGCATAGCCGGCGCCCATCAGTGTGTTGAACACGCCCATCACTCGCCCGCGTCGAGACGGCGGCGCCAGCGAGAGAGCCCAGACTTCGCCCAGCACATAGAGCGGGTTAATGACGATGCCGATCGTGAAGCGGATGACGTACCAGGCCACCCAGTTCTGGAGGTAACCGATGCCCAGGAAGCACAGCGCCCCGATCAGCGAGCAGCCAACCGCCAGATTTCGCGCGCCGACCAGCCGCACGGCAGCCGGCACGAAAGAGGCAGACAGAATCAGGCCAACCGGCATCATCGCCGCCGACAAGCCGATCAGGGCGGGCGACAGGCCTTGCTTCTGCATCAGGAGCGTGAACAGCGGCGAGCTCAACCCTTGCGCCGCTCCGAACATGGCTAATGCGGCGGTGACGCCCGCGAGCGCCGCCCATTGCGTTCCCGCTTCGCCTTCGCTTGAGCCGGTCGCGACCATGCCGTCATCCATGTCAGTGCTGCCATCGGCCAGCAAGCACGACTAGCTACTGCTTCGACCAGAGGAAAGGAAGAGCCGGACCGGAGATCCACTTGCACCAAGAAAATCGACCGACCGGCCGACGCCATCGGCCCGGATGAACGAACTTTGGATACAGAACGCGATGGCTACGGGAAGTAGCGGGCGATTGCGCCTTTCTTGCCGTCCGCATAGGGCTTCAGCCACTTGTCGTCGATGGCAATCCCGTCAGCGTCGGAAGGCCCCTTGCCGATCGTCCTGCGCCAGGCCCGGAACTTATAGTGGTCGAAGACGTCGAGCATGTGCACGGCATAGGCCGCGGCAAAGGTCTTGTCGCCTTCCACGATGACCAAATTCTCGTCGTTTTCGTAGGACGCCTTGTAACCGAGGTTATGGCTGCCGGTAATGACGGTGGCGTTGTCCTCCATCGGATCGATGATAACAATCTTGTCGTGCACGATCGCGTGGCCGACGGTGAGCACTTCGGCCTGGAAATCCGTCGCGATGGTGGCCCCGGTCAGGTTCGCCGCCCGTACAATGGAGACATTCGGGGCCTCCCAGACCTTCTCCGGATAAACAAAGGGCGACTTGCCGTCCTTGTTCGACTTGTGGGTGACCGGATCCTTGGTGGGAGCGACATAGTTGGGCATGGCCGTTTCGTCGCTGATCGCGCCCTGCACGATGAGGTTCGGATCGGCTTTCGCCGCCGCAACCGCTTGGTCTACGATCGAATTTTCGCCGAGCAGCGAAGGGTTGAACACCAGGAACAGCACCGCCCGCTTCGCCGCTTTGATGCGGGCAAAGACGTCCTGGAGGTCGACCGGACGTACCGAAATGTCCTTCTTATTGCAGTTCGGGTCGTTGGGCGAAAACCACACCGTCATGCCGTCCAACACCGCCGAGGCGCCGTTGAGCGGGTTTGGCATGTGGTTCTCCTTGCGGAACGGCACGCCCTGCGTCTGCACGACGTGGCCGGCAGCACTTTCCGAAGCCGGTGGCGGAAACACATCGGCTTTCATGCGTTCCCAATAGGCGTCGAACACCTTCGCCATCGCCGGATCGTCGCGGACAAAAGCGTTGTTGGACTGGCCGCATATGCCGGTCGACGTCCAGTTGGTACTGCCGGTCATAACCGCTTGCGGATTGCCCTGGGTGTCGCGGTAGACGGCGAACTTGTTGTGGCCGATATGGTTGTTGTTGAACAGGCGGTCCGTCACCACGACGCCCGCATCGTGCAAACGCTTCCTGTAGGGTGCGTTGCCGGTATCCCAGGCCTTGGTCTGGTCATCCCTGCCCGAATTGGAGAGGATGACTTCGACTACATCCCTGGCTGCGATGATGGCATCGCACAATTCGTCGTCGCCGAGCTCATAGAGCGCAAGCCTGACGGTGCCGCCTTCGGCCTTGGCCCTTTTCAACAGGCTGGTCAGCACGTCAGGCACGTCGCCATGCAGATAGGCCCGGATCTTGCTGGTCGGGTCTTGCAGCACCGCCCTGATTTTGTCGCGCTGGCCGACCTTGATGCCGGCTTCCGCCAGCGCATGCGACATCCATTGCGTCGAAAGCACGCCGTTGGTGAAGGCAACGCGTGCCTTGCCGAACATTTGGCCCAGGAAGATTGGCGGACTGACCGCGCCCTGCCCAAGATAGCCAAGGGGCCGCGCCGGTCCGGTATAGGCGGGTTTGCCGTCGACGACCTGATCGGGGCGCACCGGCACGGGATCGAGGCCCGCCTTCATGTCGCCAACGGGACGCACGCGGTAGGCGATCATTTCGCCGTCCGGCCTGACGTCTATGCTGTCGCGGCGGCGCCTGACAGTCAGATCGCGCCAGAATGTCTTCTGCACCGGCCAGACACCGGTATCCTGCGGAATCCATCGGGGATTGCGCTGACCCTTGAAGGGCACCCAGGACGCAAGGCAACGCTCCTCGCCTGTATCGGGATAGAGGCGTACGATCTCGAAACCGAGGCAGCCTGGGATCATCCCGTCAACATCCCAGGAAAGGAACGCGACTTCGTTGTTTGTCGCGGCACGCACTTTGACGACGTCAGGCATGGCGTCCCTCCAAAAGCAGTTCAACGCGCAAGTATGTCAGAAGTAAAAGACGGTACTGTAACGCCTCTTTAAATCTGCACCATCCGACGGCCTCACTCAGACGCCTGCCGGCGCGCCGGCGTGGCCAGGGCGGATGTCGCGCCCACCTGACTGCCGTTCCGGCATGTCGCTTCCCTCGCTCTAGTGGTCGCCGCCTCCGCAATGGCCGGAGGGGCGCCGGTCCATTATGCCGCCCGTTATCGCATCCTAAGAGGACCATCATGACCGCCGTCCTACAACCCTCAGAACCGGCATTGGCGCCCGACCGTGCCCGCCGCGGCGGTCGCGCCGGCAAGCGCGCCGGTGGCTCGGCCGCGTTCGAGCAGCCGGCTTTCCGCCAACTGAAAAATCCGCTGACGCCGACCAAGCTGGTGTCCGAGGACGAGCTGGAATCGATCCACCTCGCCTCCTTGCGGGTGTTGCGCGAGATTGGCGTAGACGTCCTGCACGACGAAGCCCGCAGCATCATGAAGGCTCATGGCGCCGACGTACGCGAGGGCTCGGAGCGCGTGCGCTTCGACAGCGACATGATCCTGGAGCTGGTGTCGAACTGCCCGTCCGAATTCACCATCCATGCCCGCAACCCCGAGCACAATGTGCGCTTTGGCGGTGACAATCTGATCATCTCGATGATGGCCTCGGCGCCCAATTGCTCCGACATCGATCGTGGCCGCCGGCCCGGCAACCAGCAGGATTATCGCAATTTCCTGCGGCTGGCGCAGATGCACAACATCCTGAATTGCACGGGCGGCTATCCGGTCGAGCCGACTGACATCCACCCGTCGGTGCGCCATCTCGAATGCATCCGCGACCTCGCCACGCTGACCGACAAGGTGTTCCACATCTATTCGCTCGGCAAGGAGCGCAATGTCGACGGCATCGAGATCACCCGCATCGCGCGCGGCATCAGCCATGAGCAATTGCTCGCGGAACCGTCCGTCTTCACCATCATCAACACCAATTCGCCGCTCAAGCTCGACGTGCCGATGATGGAAGGCATCATCCAGATGTCGAGCAAGGGCCAGGTCGTCATCGTCACGCCCTTCACCCTCTCGGGCGCCATGGCGCCCGTCACCATCGCCGGCGCGCTGGTGCAGCAGAATGCCGAGGCGCTGTCCGGCATTGCCTTCGCCCAGATGGTCAGGAAGGGCGCGCCGGTCGGCTATGGCGGCTTCACCTCTAACGTCGACATGAAGTCCGGTTCGCCGGCCTTCGGCACGCCCGAATACATGAAGGCACAGCTCGTCGGGGGCCAGCTCGCCCGCCGCTACAACATCCCCTACCGCACCTCCAACACCTGCGCCGCCAACACCGTCGATGCGCAGGCAGCCTATGAAAGCGTGTTCTCTCTGTGGGGCGCGGTGCAGGGCGGCGGCAACCTGATGATGCATGCGGCCGGCTGGCTGGAAGGCGGCCTGCGCTGCTCCTACGAGAAGACCATTCTGGATATCGACCTGTTGCAGATGGTGGCCGAATTCCTGACCCCGCTTGACCTTTCCGATGAAGCGCTCGGCTTCGACGCCATCCAGTCGGTCGGCCCCGGCGGCCACTTCTTCGGCACCCAGCACACGCAGGACCGCTACAAGACCGCGTTTTATTCGCCCATCCTTTCGGACTGGCGCAATTTCGAGACCTGGGCGGAAGCCGGCTCGCCAACGGCAATGGAAAAGGCCAACAAGGTTTGGAAGGAGCGGCTGGCCTCCTATGACGAGCCCTACATGGATCCCGCCATCCGCGAGGAGCTCAACGCCTTTGTTGCGAAGCGCACAGCCGAAGGCGGCGCGCCGACCGATTTTTGAGCGGCAGTGTTCGTTTTGATGAGCCGATCATTCGTATGGATTCGATGAATAGTCGACCCCCACTCCGTCGAGCTTCGCTCGACACCTCTCCCCCGATCGACGGGGTAGAGGAAAGGCGCGACCTCGCCAAGCGCGTTCCTTCCTCTCCCTCCGGAGGGGGGAGAGGTGGCTCGGCGAAGCCGAGACGGAGTGGGGGAAGCCGCTGGTGAAACGCGAAGCCGCAGGCAAACGCATCGCTCTTGCTCGCAATCCGACCGATCCCCTGCGGGGGAGATGGCTAGCAGACAAGAGGTGGTGCGACCAGGTCCGTCCACCCCTGCGGAGCATCGCACAAGTCCTGCGGATTCCAGAACATTCCGCCACGTCACCCAGCCCTATCATTCCCTCTCAGGCAATGGCGCCCCGGCGGTCGCAGCCGCGCCGCGTCGGCTTGTCCGCCGGGGCGAGCCTGTTTCCGTGCAGGCCGTCGTCCCAAAACCGCTGGGCAATTTTGGGCATGCACCAACAAAAGAGGGAACGACGATGAAATTCATGCTGACCGACCGCAAACTTCACCCGCGCGCCAAACCTGTCGCCGACGATTTCAGGACCGGCGGCATCAGCCGTCGCGAATATCTGGCGCTGATGGCCGGGCGCGGCGTCAGCGCCGCCGGCGCTTTTGCGCTGGGCGGCATCGCTCCGACGCCCGCCCGCGCCGCCGAGCCGAAGAAGGGCGGCGTGCTGCGCGTCGCCATGAACGTCAAGGGCTTCAAGGATCCGCGCACCTTCGACGGTGTCGAAATGTCCAACGTCGCGCGTCACTGCAACGAATATCTGGTGCGCTGGAATACCGACTTCACCTTCGAGCCCTGGCTGCTCGAAAAATGGGAGATGAGCGACGACGCCAAAACGCTGACCTTGCATGTGCGCAAGGGCATCACCTGGTCGAACGGCGACGCCTTCAACGCCGACGACGTCGTCCACAATCTCACCCGCTGGTGCGAAGCCGGCGTTGCCGGCAATTCGGTAGCCGCGCGCATGGGCGCGCTGGTCAATGCCGACACCAAGAAGGTGGTCGATGGCGGCATCGAGAAGGTCGACGACTACACCATCAAGCTCAACCTGCCGAAGCCGGACATTTCGCTGATCGCCGGCATGGCCGACTATCCCGCGCTGATCATGCACCGCTCCTATGAGGGCGCCGGCGACCCGATGAAGGCGCTGGCCATCACCACCGGGCCGTGCGAGCTGGTGAAATGGGACGCCGAGACGGCCGCGGAGGTCAAGCGCCGGGACAAGCCCTGGTGGAAGGGCGAGTTCTACCTCGATGGCATCCAGTGGATCGACTACGGCTCCGACCCCAACGCCATGCTGTCGGCCTTCGAATCCGGCGAGATCGACACCGATCACGAGACCGCTTCCGACGCCGTCTCGCAGACCGACAAGATGGGGCTGAAGAACTCCGAGATCGCCACCGGCTCGACCATCGTCGCCCGCTTCAACGTCGCCAACGCGCCCTATGACGACGTCAAGGTACGCCGCGCCGCCCAGCTTGCCGTGGACAATTCCGCCGTGCTGAAGCTCGGCCTTGATGGCCGCGGCAAACCCGCCGACAACCACCATGTCGGCCCCATGCATCCCGAATATGCCGATATCGGCCCCGCCAAGCGCGATGTCGAGGCAGCCAAGAAGCTGCTCGCCGAGAGCGGCAAGGCGGACCATGAATACGACCTGATCTCGGTCGATATCGAATGGCAGAAGAGCACCGGCGACGCCATCGCCGCGCAGATGCGCGAGGCGGGCCTCAAGATCAAGCGCACCGTGCTGCCCGCCGCCACCTTCTGGAACGACTGGAGCAAGTTCCCCTATTCCTGCACCGAATGGCTCGGCCGCCCGCTCGGCGTCCAGGTGCTGGCGCTGGCGTATAAATCGGGCGCCGCCTGGAACGAGAGCGCCTATGCCTCGAAGGAGTTCGACGCGCTGCTCGACAAGGCGCTCGCCATGCCCGACCCCAAGGCCCGCAAGGAGATCATGGCCAAGATCGAGCAGAATTTGCGCGATTCAGGCATCATCATCCAGCCCTACTGGCGCTCGGTCTACCGGACCTACCGCAAGGGCATCGAAGGCTGCGAACAGCACCAGGCGCTGGAGCAGCACTTTGAGAAGGTTTGGATTGAGAGTTGACGCGGGCCGGTCTTGGTTCCTCTCCCTCCGGAGGGGGAGAGGTGGCGCTGCGAAGCAGCGACGGAGTGGGGGACGGCGTCCGCAAAGTCAAAATCGGGTCGGGATCGGGGATAGCGGCTAGTCCAGCGTGCGCCTATCGCAGGTCGGCGCCGCCCTCACTGTCCTGCCGGCAGGCAGGTGAGGGGCAGCGCCAACGCAGACCTTACTGTCGCGGGCGGAGTACCAACCTGCGAAGGTCAGCACCGGGCAACGCGAAGCGCCTTTGGCCCACATCAAATCATTCAGGGAAGATGGCCGGCGCGATGCCGGTGAGACAATTGCCTGAGCCCCGCGCCGGCCACTAGCGACCTTACAAAGGTCCGCCGCCCGATTTGTGTACCGGCCCCGCGCCGCGCGATCAACCGAGGTGGCTGCTTGGTATGAATTCGTACTAACCCTGCCGTGGGATTTGTCGCGGGAGAGCGATGGGCGGCAGCAGGCCTGCCCTTTCCCGGGAACGTCCTAGCGCGGGCAGACCGACACTGGACACGCGACAGCCGTCACGGCCGAAAGCCTCTCGCGCTTGCTCAGCGTCGGCTTCGCATAGATCTTTTTCACGGATAGTCCCCCAATTGCCCGCTTCCAATGGATCATGTGTGGAGCTGATGTCAATACGGGGCGGCCGTGGTTCGGGGGGACGTTACTATTGCCAAGGTCGGCGCCGCCCCTCACTGTCCTGCCGGACGTTCGTCGTTCGAAAAGCCAAGCAATTGGCTTTTCGTCCGCTGCGCGGACCACTTCTCAACTCCCCGTAAACGGGGCGAGAGGGCTGGCCGCCACGCCGGCGCTTTTGTGCAAACGCTTGCGATTGGCGAAAGTGTCAATGACAGCGCCCCTCTCCCCGTCCCTACACGGGGAGAGGATGCCGGCAGGCAGGTGAGGGGCGGCGCCGGCGCCTGCAACCGAGCCGCTAGGCGGCCGAGAACCCCTTAGCAAAGTCCAGATCCAGCCGGCGAAGGTCGCCACCAGGAAGGGATAGCCTGCCGCCGGCAGGGCACGCTGGCCTGTAGTCCCGCCGCATTGCCGACCAGAAGCAGGCTTTCGCCGGCGAGGAAGGTCAGGAACCCTGCCGCGACGCAATCATTGCCCAGCCGCCGGTATTTCATGGTGGGCAAGACCGTCGCCACGACGAGCGCCACGCCGTCGATCGCCCAGAGCGTTTCGCGCAGCGGAGCGCTGGCGACGAAGGTGCCGGCAAGGCCGAAGATGTCGCCGATGGCGAGGCCTCGAGCGGCGAGGATGTCTGAGCTGGTGCGCATGTGGTGTGTCCCCCCAAGCCTTGCAAAGGGTACTCTTGCGGAGCGTTTTCAAATGGTGGTGCGCGGTTGCACGCGGCTCTGGCGAGGGCATGGTGCGCGGCATGATGCGAGATCGCATGACGCGAGATCGAATGGCTCTTTGAGAAATTCATCTATCGTCATTAACAGGAAAAGGAACTTGTCGGCTCGACAAAGTCAAAGTTTCGCTTTCTGTATTCTCTTCCGCGTGGAGGAAAAATGGCCGAAGATAGTCAGATCAATAACGTATCTGTTTCTGGCGAACTGACAGAGACCGGGATCAAGGCAAGTATCATGTCTCGTGCGGTGTCTGCATGGGACCGACTATGGGGCGCGAAAGCGGATAAGAAAAGAGCCCCGATAGATGCTGATATTGCCGAAACAAGTGCGCTATCCGAAGCGCGAGTTAAGATGATTCAAGCCCTTGGCGAGCTTGGGGTTGACCGTTTGAAGAGCGATCCGGAGTTCGCTACCCGGGCTATGGAGAATTTCCTGCCTTCTTTGTTGCGTCGGCAGGAAAACAAGGACGCGGTGTTGGAGTTAGCTGTCGAAGATTTGCGACACAATCCCGGTTCTGAACAGGAGTCTCAAGCAGGGCCTGCAGAGCTCAACGATGCATTCCTCAATCGCTTCGAACGCTATGCGGAAGATGCTACTGATGAGCAGATTCGCGAGCGTTGGGCAAAAGTACTAGCGTCTGAGGTCAGGAAGCCAGGCACGTTCTCCAGCAAGGTGCTTCGGGTAGTTGACGAGTTGGATCCATCGACTGCGCAGTTATTTGAACGCGTCTGTGGTTTTAGGATGGAAAATGTTATTCCTAAAGCTCTTTCAAGCAACCTGGCCTTTGTCGAGGCGGCGCGCCTTGTGAGCGCGGGGCTCCTTGTCGAGCCTGGGCTTGGCCAGATTCGCAACTCCGCTGAACTCAATGACAGGAACGGCGTGGGATTGTGGTTCTGGGTATTTGGATCGTTAGGGATTGCTGCAACCAAATCCGGCGATCTGCGCCATGAGGAGGGCGTCATCCAAATTAATGAGTCGAAGCCGGCTATTCCGGTTTACGTTCTGACGGATGTTGGAGCTGCGATAGCTTCGATTCTTCCCTACAATCTCGCAGACCTGACGGATCAGCTTTCCGCCAAGATAGCGTCAGCAATGCCAGAATCAGAAATCAGGAGATACATCCTACCAGCCGGGACTAACGAGTGGTTGCAGTTCGCTACCATCCAACCAAAGCAACCAACTGGCAGTAGCGATCCAAGTTGATGGTCGTTCGCTTCACGCCACTACAGCACTACGACATCTTGGTCGACTAGCTCGAAGGTCCAAGACGCCGCGCGGGGGCCCGCTGCCTCCGGCAGCTCCCCCGCTTTCGAAGCCTGCCATCGATTCACTGGATCGATGGCTTGACGCGCTCTGCGCGCCAACCGGCTTCTCAATCCCCCATCTTCAGCGCCTGGATAAACGCCTCCTGCGGGATATCCACCTTGCCGAACTGGCGCATCCGCTTCTTGCCCTCTTTCTGCTTGTCCAAGAGCTTGCGTTTGCGCGACACGTCGCCGCCGTAGCACTTGGCGGTCACGTCCTTGCGCAGGGCCGAGATGGTTTCGCGGGCGATGACCTTGCCGCCGATCGCGGCCTGGATCGGGATCTTGAACAAGTGGTGCGGGATCAGTTCCTTCAGCTTCTCGACCATCTGGCGGCCGCGCTTTTCCGCCGCTGTGCGGTGCACCAGCATCGACAGCGCGTCGACCGGCTCCTCGTTGACCAGGATCGACATCTTCACCAAATCGCCCTCGCGGTAGTCGGTCAGGTGATAATCGAACGAGGCGTAGCCTTTCGAGATCGACTTCAGCCGGTCGTAGAAGTCGAAGACGACTTCGTTGAGCGGCAGGTCGTAGGTCAGCATGGCGCGTTTGCCGACATAGGAGAGGTCGGCCTGGATGCCGCGCCGGTCCTGGCAGAGCTTTAGAATTCCGCCGAGATAGTCGTCGGGCGTCAATATGGTGGCGCGGATCCACGGCTCCTCGATGGCAGAGATCTTCACGACGTCGGGCATGTCGGCCGGGTTGTGCAGTTCCTTCATCGAGCCGTCATTGAGGAGCAGCCGGTAGACGACGCTGGGCGCGGTGGCGATCAGGTCGAGGTTGAACTCGCGCTCCAGCCGCTCCTGGATGATTTCGAGATGCAGCAGGCCAAGGAAGCCGCAGCGGTAGCCGAAACCGAGCGCGGCGGAGGTTTCCATTTCATAAGAGAAGGAGGCGTCGTTGAGGCGCAGCTTGCCGACGGCGGCGCGCAAATCCTCGAAATCGGCGGCGTCGACCGGGAACAGGCCGCAGAACACCACCGGCTGCGCCGGCTTGAAGCCGGGCAGCGCATGCGCGGTCTGGCGCTTGTCCTCGGTGATGGTGTCGCCGACGCGCGTGTCGGCCACTTCCTTGATCGAGCCGGTGAAGAAACCGAACTCGCCGGGGCCGAGCTCGTCGACATTGATGCGGGCGGGCGTGAACACACCGGTGCGCTCGACCAGGTATTTGGCGCCGGTGCCCATCATGCGGATGGTCTGGCCCTTCTTCAGCACGCCGTCGATGACGCGCACCAGCACGATGACGCCGAGATAGGCGTCGTACCAGCTGTCGACCAGCATCGCTTTGAGCGGCGCCGTGGCATCGCCCTCGCGCGGCGGCGGCAATTGGTGGACGATGGCTTCCAGCACGTCGGGAATGCCGAGGCCGGTCTTGGCCGAGATCAGCACGGCGTTGGAGGCGTCGATGCCGATCACCTCCTCGACCTGCTCGCGGATGCGCTCGGGCTCGGCGGCCGGCAAGTCGACCTTGTTCAGCACCACGACGATCTCGTGGTTGTTGTCGATGGCCTGGTAGACATTGGCCAGCGTCTGCGCCTCGACGCCTTGCGAAGCGTCGACCACCAGCAGCGAACCCTCGCAGGCGGCGAGCGAGCGCGACACTTCATAGGCGAAGTCGACATGGCCGGGCGTGTCGATGAGGTTGAGGATATAGTCCTCGCCATTGTTGGCGCGGTATTTCAGCCGCACGGTCTGCGCCTTGATGGTGATGCCGCGCTCGCGCTCGATGTCCATCGAGTCCAGCACCTGCTCCTTCATGTCGCGCAGCTCCAGCCCGCCGGTGGACTGGATCAGGCGGTCGGCAAGCGTGGATTTGCCATGGTCGATATGGGCGACGATGGAAAAATTCCGGATGTGGTCGAGGGGCGTGCTCATGCCGCGCGCTTTAGCAGGGGCGGCAAGCGGCGGCAAGGCTTGGCGCCCAAGGGCTGCCTGGGGCAAACGGGTGTACCCGCCGATCTTATAAAGGGGAAGAGAATCCACCCGCGTTGCGTGCACCAATTCCGGCGTCAAAGTTACGCGCCGAACTTGTCGGCTTTTCACGGGACTTTGCCGAAAAATCGATAAACATTAACCAAGTCCGTTAGAGCATAATTTGCGACTGCCATGTTAGCCGGAGAGATATTCGTTTTAAGGATCAAGGCATGCGGGGGTTAGCAGGTAGGTTTGTCAGCTCGAGGAGCGGCTCGTTCGCGCCCATAATTGTCCTCAGCATGATCCCGCTAATCAGCGCGGTAGGCTTTGCGGTCGACTACACCTCTGCGGTGCAGACCCGGTCGACCGAGCAAGCGGCACTCGATGCCGCGATCCTGTCGATTACCACGATGGATACGGCTTCGACAAAAGCGCAGCGCCAGGTGGCGATGCAGGCTTCCTACGTGGCCAACGGTGGACAGGGCGACGCGACGCTGAACACTTTCACCGTCGCCGCCGATGGTACTGCCACCGCGCAGGCCTCGGCGAATTTCGCCATGCCGACCCTTTTTATGCAGATCGCCAGGATCAACACCGTACCAGTCGGCGTCTCCTCGGCTGTGAGCAAGACACCAGCGCTGGTTGAAGCTACCTTCAACGTCGATCACGTTTCAGGCTACTGGAACAAAACCATGACCCTGTATGGCCTTCCGTTTGGGTGGAACTCCAATACGACGCCTACCGCGATGATGAAGATCGACTACGCCTACAAGGCGTATAATTATTCCTACACGAGCGGGGGTAAGACTTATACCGCTGCGGACCCGAAAGGTTACGGTACGACCACTATTTCCACGGGATCGGGAACATCTGCGAAGGTGGTTCAGAGCCAAGTGTGCACGCCAGTAGGACAAACAACCGATTTCACTCCGACTGCGGGAACTTACAGAAGTACCGCGGTAGCAAAAAGCGGAAGTACGACCGGCTCCACCATCTATTTCAAAACGACATGCGTGACCACGAATTCCGCCGGAAGCAGCAGTGGTGCGACAGTCGACGTGAGCATGATGGATCAGGTTTATCTGCAGATGGATGTGCCGTCCGGACCGGTCAACCCGCTCAAGTCGAATAGTGCAAGCACGTCGAATCGGCTCTACCTCGGTGCCGGGTACAGCACTGCGGCACAAAAGGCCCTGAGCCCTTCCAAATACCTCCCCGTCGAGGTCAACAGCAACACAATCGTCGACATCTTCGGCGCTGTGCCCTGCAGCGAGACCAGCGACCAGGCATGGGAAGACGGCGGCAACAATCCCCCACTTCCAGACGTTACGAACGCCGACTTCTTTTACAGCGTGATGGGCAAGTGCGCCTTTAACAAGCGGGCATCCGACACGCTGCTGACACAGTGACGCTGCCGATCTCCCCTCGTGGGTGAGATTGGAGCTGGCGACCGTGTTCGCCAATCTCTGAGGCGCGCAGGGCAGAGCGCTCTTCAATCACAAACCGGTGAGCGCTGTAACGAAGCGGTCGGTCGCGGCGAAGTGGGGACATGAGCGGCGCATCGTGGCGTCGCCCCACGGAGCAAGCCGATGTCGCCAGTCCTACCAAGCAGGTTTTTCGCACTGTCCGGCCTCGCCGCGCTGGCGCTCGCCGGATCGCTTGCCGGCGCCGTCGCCCAGCCGCTCACCGTGGTCGAGCTGTTCACCAGCCAGGGCTGCTCGTCCTGCCCGCCGGCCAACGCCAACCTCATCAAGGTCAAGGACCGGCCCGGCGTGCTGGCGCTGTCGTTCAACGTCACCTACTGGGATTACCTCGGCTGGAAGGACACGTTCGGCAAGCAGGAATTCACCCAGCGCCAGGTGTCCTATGAGCCGCCGCTCGGCCATGACGGGCCATTCACGCCGCAAGTGGTGGTCAACGGCCATGCCGACGTCGTCGGCGCCGCACCCGGCGAGATCGAACATCTGATCGCGGCCACGGCCAAGACCGGCGGTCCGTCGCTGGCGCTCGAGGGCGGCAAGGTCGCGATCGGCGCCGGCGCGGCTCCGGGCGGCCATGCCGATGTCTGGCTGGTGCGCTACACCAAGGGTGTCGTCGAGGTGCCGGTGGCGCGCGGCGAAAACACCGGCCGCACCTTGCCGCATGCCAATGTCGTGCATGCGCTGACAAAACTCGGCAGCTGGAGCGGCGACGCCAAGACGCTCGATCTGCCGGCGGCCTCGGGCGGCCTCAGCACCGCCGTGCTGGTGCAGTCGCCCGGCGGCGGACCGATCCTGGCCGCCGCCGCCAACTAGATCGCGTTCGAGCAGAGATTTGCCAAACAGAGATTTGCACCGCCGCATGAGCAGCGGTGCAAGAGCCCGGCCGCCCAAAGGGCGTGCCATCAACCCGTAAACCCAAGGAACCGACCATGACCACTTTCTCCCGCCTGACGCTGCCGGCGCTCGCCCTCGCTTTGTGCTCCACGGCGCTGTTTGCCGGCGGCATTGCGCGCGCCGACGATGCCACCAATGCGATGAAGCCCGCCGCCAACGCCATGGCGCCGGCCGCGGACGCCATGAAGCCGGCAACCGATGCGATGAAGCCCGCCGACCCGATGGCCACCAACGCCATGAAGCCTGCCACGGATGCGATGAAACCGGCGACCGACGCGATGAAGCCGGCAACGGATGCCACCGCCAATTGAGATTGGTGCGTGGCCTTCTGTCCCTGGCGGGCTCCCTGTCCAGCCGGGGACAGTTGCTGGAGCAGCCCCGGGAAAGGCTTGAAGCGGTTTGCTTCGGGAACGGGGTCGAAACAGAAAGTCCGCAGGCGCACGCGAATGTGAGCCTCCGCCGCAACTCACGCATCGCGCCACCGTAGCTGATCCAATAGACTGATCCCAAATGGAAGCCATGAGGAGTGCAACCATGACCACTATCAACAAACGTTCGACAGGCTTTGTCCGGGGGGCGCTCGCCGCACTCGCCCTTGCCGTCGCGGGCGCTGCTTTCTGGCTGACGCCAGCCATCTCCGCCGAGGATGCGGTGAAGATCCCGCCGCCGGCGATCGACGAAAAGGCGGCCACCGGCACAGAGAAGGCGATCTTCGCCGGCGGCTGCTTCTGGGGCGTGCAGGGCGTGTTCCAGCACGTCAAGGGCGTCAGCAAGGCGGTCTCGGGCTATACCGGCGGCGCCAAGGACGACGCCGTCTACGAGACGGTCGGCACCGGCCGCACCGGCCACGCAGAGTCCGTCGAGATCACCTATGATCCGTCCAAGGTCACCTACGGCCAGCTGCTGCAGGTCTATTTCTCGGTCGCCCACAACCCGACCCAGCTCAACTACCAGGGTCCGGATTCGGGCACCCAGTACCGCTCGACGATCTTCGCCGAAAACGACGCCCAGAAGAAAATCGCGCAGAGCTACATCGCCCAGCTCGACAAGGCCAAAGTGTTCGGCGAGCCGATCGTCACCACGCTGGAGACCGGCAAGACCTTCTATCCGGCCGAGACCTACCACCAGGACTTTTTGACGCTGAACCCGACCTATCCCTACATCGTCTACAACGACCTGCCCAAGGTGGCGAATTTGAAGACGCTGTTCCCGGCGCTTTACAGCGAAAAGCCGGTGCTGGTGCTGTCGGCGAGCAACTGAGATTGCGAGGTGCTCGCCTCGAAATGCCGGCGGGCCAGCGCCCTCCTCTGTCCTGCAGGGCAAAGGGGGGTCCTGCCGTGCCCCCTCAATCATACGTCAGATCCGTCGCCTTGCCGCCGAACACGCGGTAGGCATAGAACGAATAGAAGATGATGACCGGCAGCACCACCACGGTGCCGGCCAGGATGATCGCCAGGCTTTCGGGCGCCGACGCCGCCTGCCAGATGGTCAGGCGATCGGGCACCACATAGGGATAGAACGACCAGGCCAGGCCGGCAAAGCCGAGCGCGAAGATGGTGGCCAGCGTCAGGAACGGTGTCAGCGAATGGCGATCGTCAGGCCTCGGCAGATGGAAGGTCTGCCGCCACAGCCAGGCAAACAGCAGCGCCGACAGGATCGGCAGCGGCGACAGATAGAGCATCTCGGGCCAGACGAACCATTTGGCGAAGATGCGCGGGCTGGCGAACGGCGTCGCCAGCGACACGGCGGCCATTCCGAGCGCGGTCAGCACCAGCGCGGTGCGCAGCCAGAGCACCGCCTTCTTCTGCAGCGCGCCTTCGGTCTTGTAGATCACCCAGGCGGAGCCCATCGCCGCGTAGGCCGCCGCCAGGCAGAACGCCACCAGCACGCCAAAAGCCATGCCGCCTGGCCCGACATCGAGGCCGAGCACGTAGACGCCCAGCATATAGCCTTGCGCCAGCGAGGCGATGAGCGAGCCAAGGAAGAAAATACGGTTCCAGCGATGTTTCTTCCCCGCCGGCACCTTGGCGCGGAAATCGAAGGCGACGCCGCGCAGGATCAGGCCGACCAGCAGGACGAAGACCGGAATGTAGAGCGCCGTCAGGATGACGCCATGCGCCAGCGGAAAGGCGACCAGCAGCAGGCCGACGGCCAGCACCAGCCAGGTTTCGTTGGCATCCCAGAACGGGCCGATCGCCGCGATCATGGTGTCCTGTTCGGTGTCCTCGGCGGCGGCGAAGAGGATGCCGATGCCGAGGTCGAAGCCGTCGAGAATGACGTAGATCAGGATGGCAAGGCCCATCAGTCCGGCGAAGATGAGGGGGAGCAGGGTCGGCCAGTCATAGGTCATCTTGCTCTCCTCAGGCCCTGACTTCGGTTTGCGAAGCTAGCGCAGCCCCTCATCGCCCTGCCGGGCACTTCTCCCCGTATAGGGACGGGGAGAAGCGGGCTGGCCGCAACGCCGGCGCCATCCATGCAACGTTGGTGATTGGCGAAACCATAGGACTCAGCGCTCCTCTCCCCGTCCTTATACGGGGAGAGGATGCCGGCAGGCAGGTGAGGGGCGGCGCGGGCCTGCAATGAAAACATGCTCACTCCCCCGCGGCGGGCTGCGACAGCGGTGCGTTGAGAACACCCGGCAGCGGCGAGATGTCGCCGTCCTTGGCCGCCTTCAGCGCCAGGTGCACCAGCACGCCGAGATAGGCGATCAGCAAAAGCACGTAGAGCAGGAGATAGATGGCGAGCGTCAGCGCCACATGGCTGCCGACCACCGGGCCGACGGCATCGGCGGTCTTCAGCACGCCGGTCACCAGCCATGGCTGGCGGCCGATCTCGGTCGTGTACCAGCCGGCCAGCGTCGCCAGCCAGCCCGACAGCGCCATCGGCACCATCAGCAGGGCGAGCGGCCTCGGCAGTGTATGCCGGCGCTTGAGGAAGAAGGCGGCCGACCAGGAGACGGCGAGCATCAAAAGCCCGGTGCCGACCATGATGCGGAAGCTCCAGAAGAGCGGAAAGACCGGCGGATGGTTGCCGGGATAGTCGTTCAGCCCCGGCACTACACCGTCGGTCGAGTGCCGCAGGATAAGGCTGGCCCCGTCCGGAATCGCGACCTCGAACTTGTTTTCCCTGGCCGCCTCGTCGGGCAGCGCGAACAAAACCAGCGGCACGTTGGGACCGGTGTTCCAGTTGGCCTCCATGGCGGCGATCTTCTGCGGCTGGTGTTCCAGCGTGTTGAGCCCATGCTGGTCGCCGGCCAGGATCTGGATCGGGATCAGGATCGCGGCGGTAAAGACGCCGGTGCGCAGCGCCTTCCACATCGATTCCGAACGGTCGCCGTTGAGGTAGCGCAGCGCCGACAGGCCGGCGATCAGGAACGATACGGTGAGCCCCGAGGCGAGCAGCATATGCACCAGCCGGTAGGGCATGGACGGGTTGAAGACGATGGCCCACCAGTCGACTGCGTGCGCGACGCCGTCGCGCATCTCGAAGCCGGCCGGCGTCTGCATCCAGGAATTGAGGGCGATGATCCAGAACGCCGACAGCGTCGTGCCGCCGGCGACCAGCACCGTCGCCAGCGTGTGGATGCGGTTGGAGACGCGGCGGAAGCCGAACAGCATGATGCCGAGAAAGGCCGCCTCGAGGAAGAAAGCGGTGAGGATCTCGTAGGCGAGCAGCGGTCCGGCGATGTTGCCGACATGCTGCATGTAGCCCGGCCAGTTGGTGCCGAACTGGAAGCTCATGGTGACGCCCGAAACCACGCCCATGGCAAACGACAGCGCGAACACCTTCACCCAGGTGAAATAGGCGCGCATCCAGGCGGAATCATTGGTCGCGTTGTAGCGCAGCTTGAAGAACAGCAGCACCCAGCCAAGGGCAATGGTGATTGTCGGAAACAGGATATGAAACGAAATATTCGCGCCGAACTGCATGCGCGACAGTATGAGCGGGTCCATGGCGGGCTCCGGCTGTAAATACTCGCGAAGGATAGGCCCGAAGCGGGGTCAGGTCAAAGCGGCCTCCTGCCGCAAGGCTGAACGCCACAGGACAATTTTACCGGATGGACGCGGCGCATTCCCAGCCAGCTCCGCGCTTCGATGTCCAGAACTGGCAGCAGGGCATTGACTTGCGGTTGCACTGGGCGACAACAGGCCTATATCAAGTCACCTCTTTCAGGCAGCCGTTTTCAACCATGCCCTCCATATTGTCCATTTCCGGGGTCTCCAAGACCTACGCCACCGGCTTCACCGCGCTCAAGGAAGTCAGCCTCGATATCCAGCGCGGCGAGGTCTTCGCGCTGCTCGGCCCCAATGGCGCCGGCAAGACGACGCTGATCTCGATCGTCTGCGGCATCGTCAACCGCTCTTCGGGTACCGTGACCGTCGATGGCCATGACATCAACAAGGACTATCGCGCCGCGCGCAGCCTGATCGGGCTGGTGCCGCAGGAACTCACCATCGACGCCTTCGAGAGCGTCTGGGCGACCGTCAATTACAGCCGCGGCCTGTTCGGCAAGCCGGCCAATCCGGCCTTCGTCGAGAAGGTGCTGCGCGACCTGTCGCTGTGGGACAAGAAGGACGCCAAGGCGATCACGCTGTCGGGGGGCATGAAGCGGCGGCTGATGATCGCCAAGGCGCTGTCGCACGAGCCACGCATCCTGTTCCTCGACGAGCCGACCGCCGGCGTCGACGTCGAACTGCGCCAGGACATGTGGGCGATGGTCCGGCGGCTGCGCGAGGACGGCGTCACCATCATCCTTACCACGCACTATATCGAGGAAGCCGAGGCCATGGCCGACCGCGTCGGCGTCATCAACCGCGGCGAGATCATCCTGGTCGAGGGCAAGGCCGAACTGATGCGCAAACTCGGCCGCAAGGAGATGAGGCTGGAGCTGCGCGCGCCGCTCGGCAGCGTGCCCGACGGGCTCTCGCGCTATGCGCTCGAACTGTCGCCGGATGGCACGCAACTCACCTACACATACGACAACCAGAGCGACCGGCCGGGCGTTGCCTCGCTGATCAGGGATCTCGAGGCGGCCGGCATCCAGTTCCGCGATCTCGACACCAAGAACAGCTCGCTCGAAGAGATCTTCGTCAATCTCCTGAGGCAAGAGCCATGAACCTGCGTGCGGCCCCTAATTTTCGCGCGGTCTGGGCGATCTACCGGGTCGAGATGGCGCGTGCGTTCCGCACCGTGCTGCAGAGCATCATCTCGCCAGTCATCTCGACGTCGCTCTATTTCGTCGTCTTCGGCTCGGCCATCGGCTCGCGCATCACCGAAATCGACGGCATCGCCTATGGCGCCTTCATCGTGCCGGGACTGATCATGCTGTCGCTGTTGACGCAGTCGATCTCCAATGCCTCTTTCGCCATCTATTTCCCGAAATTCGTCGGCTCGATCTACGAGCTTTTGTCGGCGCCGGTCTCTTACCTGGAGATCGTCATCGCCTATGTCGGCGGCGCCGCGACCAAGTCGATCATCCTCGGCCTGATCATCCTGGCCACCGCCTCGCTGTTCGTGCCGCTGCACATCGAACATCCGTTCTGGATGCTCGCCTTCCTGATCCTGACGGCGGTGACCTTCAGCCTGTTCGGCTTCATCATCGGCATCTGGGCGAAAAGCTTCGAGCAGCTGCAGCTGGTGCCGCTGCTGATCATCACCCCGCTGACCTTCCTCGGCGGCAGCTTCTATTCGATCCACATGCTGCCAGGCATCTGGAAGACGATCACGCTGTTCAACCCGGTGGTCTACCTGATCAGCGGCTTCCGCTGGAGTTTCTACGGCAAGGCCGATGTCTCGGTGGTCGTCAGCCTCGGCATGACGCTGGTGTTCCTGGCCGTCTGCATCGCGATCGTCGCCTGGATCTTCCGGACCGGCTACCGGCTGAGGAACTGACGCGGCCCTAAAGTCGTGAGAGAGGCCTCAAATGGCCTTGACCAGCCGCAGCAACCCCAGCATCTCGATGTAGGTCCCCTCGCGAAAGGCGATATAGACCGGTTCCTCGGCGCCGTGGAAGCGGCGCTTGAATGCCGCCTGTCCCTGCAGGTTGAACCTGCGGCGGTTGACCCAGGGCGAGTCGTAGGCGCGCTGGAAGGCGTTGCGCCAGAACTCGCTTTCGGCAAATCCGCTCGGGCCGACATCGAGCAGCGGCGACAGGCCGAGCGTCACCACCGAAATGCCTTCCTCGCGAAAGCGGTCGACGGCGAATTTGGTCAGGCCGATCTCGGCATGCGGCGAGGCATCGATGTGCTTGCGCTTGAAGGCCGTGGTGTAGCCGATCACCTTGCCGTCGGCGAACATCGGATCGAAATCGAGCAAGGCGACGAGGTCGCCATCGGGGCCGTGCAGCACGAAACGGCGCATGTCGGTGCCGAGCTGATCGTAGAACGGTCGGTTGAGGAAACCCATCTCCCAGCGCTTGACGATGCGGTCGCCGCGCCAGTTTTGGGACAGCCGGGAGATCTCGTCGAGATGGATCGTGCGTTTGTCCTCCTCGAACGAAAAGCCCTTCTTCAGCAGCCAGCGCTCGGAATAACGCACCGTTTCGTTGCGCTTGCCGGAAAAATCATGGTCGGGCAGAACGAGGCGCGTGTCGATGCCCAGCCGGTTGATCTTGTAGCCAAGGCCGGCAAGGACCTGGGCGGTCTGTTCGCCGATCTGCACGAACCACGGGCCGCCAGCGCTCTCGACGAAGCGCCTGATGTAATCGGGCCGCCGATCCGGCGCCGCCACCGGATCGCCGAGCGCGAAATGATGCCTCATCTTGGTGCCGAAGGCGATGTAACCGTCGGCATCGCCAAAATAGGAAAGCTTGCTTTGCACGGCGGTGGAATAGGCGAGCGAGAAGTCGCCATGGCGGCGCACCAGCGCCAGCCGTTCGACATGCGTCAGCGCCCGGCGCTCGACCTTGGGCGAGGCTCCCTCAAGGAGGTTGTCGAAATAGATCCGCAAGGAGGGCATGGTCGAGATTCCGCGTGCCGTCCATGGCGCGACGTGTCCGACGACACGCAAGACGCGCCACGGCGTCTTGATTTTTCGCAGGGTAGCCGAAATCGGGTTGCCAGTTTCGAATGCCCGCGTCCGTGACGAGATCCGCCAGCCCCCGGACCTCGAATCAATCACTTTGCCGCGACCTGATTATCGCCGATGCCGCGGATATGCCATATAGGGCTGGATGTATTCGGACGGAAGCGGGTAATGCGCTCCACGTCGGGGTTTTGACGCGGTGCCGCGACCGGCTGTTTCCGCCGGGCGTAAATGCTCCAGACGCGAAGCCGCCTCGGCGCGGGACCATCGAAGATCGGCATCGAGTTGCCGTTCGGGTCCTGCGCGCGATCAAACTGTTACAGCGGCCTGCGAGCCTTCAGGGGCCGCCGCGAGCGCGAATGGGGTTCGAGAGTGAATGGCTGATACGACAAGCAGATCGATGGTGGAGCAGGCGGTGACGGTCGAGCCGGCGATCGTCGTTGGCGCCGGCGCCGCCGGGCTGGCCGTCGCGAGGGCCTTGATGAAGGCCGGCGTGGCGACGGCGATCCTGGAGAAGGAAAGCCGGCTGGCCGAGCCCTGGCGCCGGCGCCACGAGCAGCTGCACCTCAACACCCACCGCGATCTCTCGGCACTGCCTGGCCTTGCCTATCCCAAGGGCACCCCTGCCTTTCCGCACCGGGACGTCGTCATCCGCCATATGAACGATTTCCATGAGGCGAACCGTTTGCCGGTGGAGTTTGGCGTTTCCGTCGAGTCCATCACGTTCAGGGGCGATCACTGGGTCGTGCGCACCAGCGCCGGCTCGCGCCTGGCGCGCCATGTCGTTGTCGCCACCGGCCGCGACCGGGAACCCTTCACGCCGCAGTGGACGGGCATGCAGGCGTTCGCGGGCCGGATCATCCACTCGGCGGATTTTGGCGATGCCCAGGCCTATGCGGGCAAGAAGGTGCTGGTTGTGGGCGCCGGCAATTCGGGCTTCGACGCACTCAATCATCTGGCCGGTGTCGATACCGCCGCTGTCTGGCTGTCGGCCCGCAACGGCCCCGCCCTTTTGCCCAAGCGGGTCGGCAAGATCGCAGTGCACCGCCTCTCGCCGCTCATGGCGCGCCTGCCGCTGCGCGTCGCCGATGCGGTGATGGCGGTGACGCAGCGCCTGGTATTCGGCGATCTCACCAAATTCGGCGTGCCACCCGCGCCCGCGGGCGGCGCCAGCCGCCTGAGCTCGGACTATACCGCGATCGCCGCCGACGATGGCGCCGTCGATGCCATCAAATCGGGCAGGATCGTGGTGGTGCCCGGGGTACGGGAGTTCACCCGCGACGGCGTCATCCTGGCCGATGGCAGCCTGATCGCTCCCGACATCGTCATTGCGGCGACGGGCTACCGCACTGGGCTGGAGCGGATGGTCGGCAATCTCGGCGTGCTCGACGAGAAGGGCGTTCCGCTCTTCAACGGCGGCCAGGCCGATCCGAAACTGCCCGGCCTGTGGTTCACCGGCATGCGGCCGAGCATCCGCGGCTGCTTTGCCAATGCCGGCATATTGGCCAAGGCGATAGCTGCGCGGATCGCCGGCTCATCCCGCCCCTCCGGCGCCTCACGCTGAGCGACCGCATAGGACAACATTTGCCGTCGGCGTCACGCCGATTTCGGCTCCAGCCGCCGGAAACCGACAGCCTCGGTCAGCATCTCCTCGTCGACCATGCCGGCATTGTAGAGGGCCAGCAAGGTGAGCGCCAATTCACGCGCCTCGACGGATTCGGGATGCGCTTGCCGTCGGCGGCAGGCCTCGTCGAAGACACGTTGCAAGGTGGCCACTTCGTCAGGTTTGAGCAGGCCACGGTCGTAGATCGACTTGGGCATGGCGATGATCTCCTGATCACGATCTAGGGCGCCACGTGTAAATTGCCAATCTTTCCCGAGGCTTGAATATGATATCGCACAAAAGAGAGGCCCCGGATCGCCGGAGCCCCTCTCATTTTTGTCTCGCCCGACCTCAGACGGCGATCTTGCCGCCACCCTGTTTGGTGATGGCGACCACCGCCGGCCGCACCGGCATGTCGGGCTTGAAATCGGGCCAGCGGGTCGACAGGTCCTCATAATAGGAGGGCCGGCCGAACGCTTCCCAATCCTCGCCGCCGTCACCCGGATGCTGGACGGCGACAAAGGCGGTCTGGTCGTCCGGCGCAAACAGCGGGCCGCACATCTCGGCGCCGATCGGCACGCGGAAGAACAGTTTCGAGGTCGCCCGCGCCGATCCTTCCGTGTCCACCGCCCACAGGCCGTCGGTGCGGCCGGTTGCCTTCGGGCCCTGGCCGTCGGTGGCGACCCACAGGCGCCCGGCCGAATCGACCGCGCAATTGTCGGGCATGCCGAACCAGCCATGGGCCGTCGTCGCGGTGGAGAAGGTGGCGCCGACGGCGGCCACCGACGGGTCGCCGCATTTCAGCAGCACTTCCCACTTGCCCTTGGTGGCGGCGAAATCGCCCTCGTCCTCGACGATTTCGATGATGTGGCCGAAGGCGTTTTCGGCACGCGGGTTGGCGGCGTCGACCTGATCGGCCTTGCGCTTGGAATTGTTGGTCAGCATGACATAGACCTTGCCGTTGCTGGCATTGGGCTGGATGTCTTCGGGCCGGTCCATCTTGGTGGCGCCAAGGAGGTCGGCGGCGCGACGTGTCTCGATCAGCACGTCGGCCTGGCCGGCAAAACCGTTTTCCGCCGTCAGCGGCCCCTGGCCGAACACGATCGGCATCCATTCGACCGAGCCGTCCTCCGCGAATTTGGCGACATGCAGCGTGCCGTCGTCGAGCAGATCCTTGTTGGCCGCGCGGTCGCCGGCGTTGAACATGCCCTTGGTGACGAACTTGTAGACATAGTCGAAGCGCTCGTCGTCGCCGAGATAGAAGACCACTCGACCATCCTTGGCGACGATCGATTCGGCGCCCTCATGCTTGAAGCGGCCCATGGCGGTGCGCTTGCGCGGCACCGAGGCCGGGTCGTTGACATCGACCTCGACGATCCAGCCGAAGCGGTTGGGCTCGTTCGGCTCCTTGGCCAGGCTGAAGCGGTCATAGTGCGCGCCCCATTCATAGGCGCCTTCCGGAATGCCGAGGCGCTTGTAGTTGGCGGCCTCCTTGTGGCCCTCCGGCAGCTCGCCGGAGAAATAGCCATGGATGTTCTCCTCGGACATCACATAGGTGCCCCAGGGCGTGACCCCGCCGGCGCAATTGTTGATGGTGCCGAACACCTTGACGCCGGACGGGTCGGCATTGGTCTTGACGCGGTCATGGCCGGCAACCGGGCCCGACAGCGCCATCTCGGTGTTGGCGGTGATGCGGCGGTTGAGCTTGCCGTCGCGAATTACCCGCCATTTGCCGCCATCCTTGCGGATCTCGACGATGGTGCCGCCATGGGCGGCCATCTCGACATCGACCTGCTCTTTCGAGAGCGGCGCCACCTCGGCCGACTTCTTGCCGTCCTTCTCGACAATCTTGACGATGCCTGGGAACATCAGATGCGGGTTGGTGTATTCGTGGTTGACCACCAGCAAGCCATGTTCGGCCGAGCCATCGAGCGGGATGTAACCGACATAGTCGTTGTTGTAGCCGAACTGCCTGGCCTGGGCTTGCGCCGACTGCTTCGTCGGGTCGAATTCCGGCGAATCGGCAAACAGCGGATCGCCCCAGCGCAGCAAAACGTCGGCGTCGTAGCCCGGCGCGACGTGGTGCTTATCGTCGATACCGGCCTCCAGCTCGTCGAATTTGAACGCTGAGCCTTCCGCGGCGCGGGCATCGTCGGCGGCGATCATGGCCAGCGGGCTGACGGTGGCGGCGATCGCCGAAACGGCAAGCGAACCCTTGAGGAAGCCACGGCGCGAGAACCGCGCAGCGATGATCTCGCCCATGGTGCGGTTCTCGCTGGGATTGTTGGCCGGGCCTTCGTTTTCCTCGAGCAGGCTGGTGCGAAATCGGGCGTCGGGGGAGCGATGTTCGGTCATGGGAACCTCTGGTGGGTTTTGGCTGGAGCTTCCGGCTTACAGTCGGCTGATCACATTTTCGTGACATGGTATCTCCGCTGCCGCTCGCTCACGAGACCGATTTTTCACGCCTCGCCTGGGACTTTGGTCCAAGCTTGCGCCTGCAAAGGTCCTGGGGGACAAACGCAACGGTCGGAGGTCGCTTCCGGTCACCACGTCTTTCGGCGATGTTGTTGCACTGCAACGTTGGGGTGAGCGCGCCGGCTCAATCGACGGAGATCAGTATGCGTGGATCGATCACGGCCCGTTGTTGCCGTCTGGCTCTCAGATCGGCGGCCGTCCTGGCGCTGACCATCGCTCCCTATGGAATAGCCTTCCATGGCTTCGTGCCTGGAATCGATGCCGCGACCGCACATGCCGACAAGGGTGGCAACGGCGGTGGCGGTGGGAACGGCGGTGGCGGTGGGAACGGCGGTGGCGGTGGGAATGGCGGTGGCGGTAACAGCGGTGGCGGTGGCGGCAATAGCGGCAATGGAGGAAACAGCGGCAACGGCAATAGCGGCAACGGCAATAGCGGTAACAGCGGCGGCGGGAATAGCGGAAAGGGCAAGGGCCAGGGCAACCAGAGCACAAGCCATGTCAACGCCACGACCGGCGACACGGTCGACGTGGACGGCAGCAACATTACAGTTCAGCACCCTGACGGCTTGACGGAATCGATCGAGAACGGCCGTTTCAGCATGAAGGATAAGCTCGGCCGCACGATCGTCGATCGCCGCGCCACACCGGCCGACGCCAGCCGTCTCAAGGCTCTTTGAATTTCGGCCCTATGAATTTCGGCCTTGTGAAGCTGGTCAACAGGCAACGACCTGCTTCACACGTCACCTCCGCCGCCCCCCGGCGGAGGTGACCTCGTTTCGCGGCGTTCCGCGATGGCTACGAACGGTCGCGGTCGCGAAACTCGCGCATGATGAGGGCCGCTTCAGTACGGTTTCGCACGCTGAGTTTCGACAGCACCCCCGTCATGTGATGCTTGACGGTCTTCTCCTGCAGCTCCAGGCGCAAGGCGACTTCCTTGTTGCTCAGTCCCTCCGCCACCAGCCGCAGTATTTCGGTCTGCCGGCCGGTGAGTTGCCGCAGCCGGTCCGCCACGCCGTTGGCGGGCTGCAGGGACTGCACGTCGGAAAGCAGCCGGGCCGACAGCATCGGCGAAAGATAGCTTTCGCCGGCCGCCACGTTGCGCAGGATATCGGCAAGCGCGCGCGATCCGACGCCTTTGAGGACATAGCCGAGCACCCCGGCGTTCAGGGCCTTGGTCACATCGGCATTCGCCTCAGAAACGGTCAGCATGACGATCTTCTGGGCGGGATGGTCGGCAAGGATGCTGGCAACCGCGGCCAGGCCACCGCCCGGCATGGAAATGTCGATGAGCAAGATGTCGGGCTGCATGGTCGAGGCGATGCGCTCCGCGTCCTGCGCGGTCGCACCTTCGCCGACCATCTCGAAGCCGCCGATCTCCGACAGGCTGCGCGTCACGCCTTCGCGGAACAGCGGATGATCGTCGACAATGGCAATGCGGATGGCACCGATCATGCTTGCTCCTCGACCGAAAGACGGATCACCAGCTTCGTGCCTTTCGGCCCTGTGAGTGTTTCGAATTGGCCGCCAATGCTTTCAACCCGCTCCCTGAGGCCGGCAAGGCCCAACCCCTCGGCCCGCGCCGGATCGAAGCCCGGTCCGCCGTCCGATACTTCAACGAAAAGCCTACCATTTTTCATGCCTGCACGCACCGCCTGATCCTTGCCCTGTCCGTGGCGGTAGGCATTGTTCAGCCCCTCCTGCACGAAGCGATAGATGCTGATCTTCTCAGAAGCGCCGGGCTCCGGCAAATGTCTCGGCATCGTAAGCGTCACCGATGTGCCCGTCCGGCGCTCATGCTCCTCGACGGCCAGCCGCAGCACGTCCGCCGCCGCCGCCGTTTCTATCTGCGGCAGGACCAAGCCGGTGCAGATGCCGCGTATCTCGCGCATCGCATCCTCCAGCGTCTTGCGGATCATGGCGACCTCGGTCGAGCGGCCTTCGCTGCCATGCCCGTCGCCGGTAAACACCGGACTGTCCATGCGCAGCGCGGCCAGCGCCACGAGCTGGGCAGGGCCGTCATGCAGGTCGGCGCCGATCCGGCGCAGATATCTTTCGTTGAGCGCGGTGGCGCGGCGGGACGCCCGCTGCACACGATGCCGCAAGGCGCTGTTTTGTGTCACCAGGCCCTGCAGCTCCGACACCTGGCGGCGCAGCGCCCCGCGCTGATCGTCGATAATGCGGCTGCCGCGCAAGACGATGCCCGACAGAAGCAGAAATGCCGTCAAGGTGGTGCCGGCCACGACCAGCCAGCTCGACAGCAGGGCGGAAGCCAGGGTAGCCTTGAAATCGCTGGCGACCTCGTAAAACTCGGTGACGGCGACCACTTCGCCGGACCAGGGCTCGCGCACTGGATTGTAGATCTCGAGCAACGGCACACCCGCGGCCCGCTCCTTGTCTTCGTTCTCGTCAAACGTATCGAACTGGGCAACGACGCTGCCCTGGAAGGCAGAACGCAGATTGTCGTTCAGGTCGAAGCGGCGACCCGTCAAAGCCGAGTCCTTCGCATAGAGGATCGTGCCGTCGCGGCGCCAGAGCCTGAAGGATGCCAGGCGTTTGCCGAGCGCGCCCTGGCCGAGCGTCTCGTCGAGCGCCTGCTTGACGGATGCGCTGAGCTCCTCGCTCTTGCGCAGGTCGGGCAGCAGCGGCGCAATCACGCTGTCGACATAGAGCGCCGTCGTGGCGGCCGAATTGCGAGTGACGCCGTCCCGGATCTGCGTCGTCACCCAGGTCCCGACGATCACCATGACGACCAGCAGCCCAAAACCGCCGGCAACGACGAATTGCAGGGCAAGGGAAAGCTCGCTCCAGCGCCGCGCCAAGTTCTGAAAAATACGAATCATGAACCCCTGACCGCCCCTCTATCGACAGGCTGGGCGATTCCGGCACATTGAGCTTCAGTCTCGCCGTTGCCAAGACCCTCGTTTGAACGACGTCGCTTGACGTTCCGGCACGCTTCGGAAACAAGGTCGGCGATATCAGGCGAAAGCTGCTTCGAGGGGGACGGGACGTTGAGTTTTTCGGGACTTCTGCAGCTCGGCTTTTCGACGGTGATCTTCCTCCTGGCGGCGACCGCCGCCAAGCAATGGGGGCTGGCGCCCAGCCTGGGCAAGATCCTGCTGACGCTGGCGCTCTATTCGCTGGGCAATCTGATCATGCTGCGGTTGATCCGCGAGTTCGGCATGTCGGTATCGTTCAGCCTCTCGGCGGTGATCCAGCTGGTTTCGGTCAATGTCGTTGCGCTGGTGTTCTTCGGCGAGCGCGTCAACGCGCTGCAGGCGGCCGGCATCGCGCTGGCAATCGCAGCCGTGGCGCTGATCACGCTTGGGCCCTATCTGCAAGGGCGGATGTAACGGTGCCGATGAAGAACGCCGCGAAAGCTCTGCTCAATCGGGTCGAATTCCCGGTGCTGCTGGCCGGCCTGGTCATCGCCGGTGGGCTGTGGGCGTTCGAGGAATTGATGGAGGTGGCACGGGCCACCACGCCGCACGCCTTCGATACCGAAATCCTGCTTGCATTCCGCCAGGCCGGTCAACCGGCGATCCCGATCGGTCCGCCATGGCTGGAAGGCGCGATGCGCGACATCACCAGCCTCGGCAGCTCCAGTGTTCTGGTGCTGATCACGGCGGCGACGATCATCTATCTGCTGTTGATCCGCCGCCCGGCGACGGCGCTTCTCATGTTCGTTGCCGTGGCGGGCGGCCAGGTGCTGTCGAGCCTGCTGAAAGCCGGCGTCGACCGGCCGCGCCCGGAACTGGTTTCGCATCTCGTCAACGAGACGTCGCTTTCCTTCCCGAGCGGCCATGCCATGCTGTCGGCGGTGACCTACCTCACGCTCGGTTCGCTGGCGGCGCGCTTCCTGCCGGGCCGGACGACCAAGGTCTACGTGTTGTTCCTGGCGGTGCTGACGACAGTGCTGGTCGGCGTCAGCCGCATCTATCTCGGCGTCCACTGGCCCTCGGATGTGCTGGCGGGCTGGTGTGCCGGCTTCGCCTGGGCGATGCTATGCTGGTTGGTGGCGAGGCTTCTGCAACGGCGCAAGGCGGTGAGCGAGGAGCCTGACTGAGTCAGATCAACCTGTTGATGAGGTGCCCTCCGCAGCCCGTCAGTACCAGAACCGTCGACAGCAAGCCTGCCGATATCACCAAGGTCTTGAAAACGTTCACCCGCGTACCCCTGCCTCTGATGCATGCCACCCTACCTGAAATCCCTGGCAGGTATCGAAGAAAATGGGCATCAGGTGTGGTTACGTCTAAAACTGATACAATGATGCTTGAAACATGATAATGATGGTATTATACGTTATGTCAGCAGGCTCAGACGGGGATTCCGGCCGATGATCACTGCCGCGCAGATGCGCGCCGCAAGGGCGCTGGCCGGCATCGACCAGAGGACGCTCGCCGAGCGCGCCGGCGTCTCGCTTCCCACCATCCAGCGCATGGAGGCGAGCGGCGGCGTGGTCAGGGGCGTGGTCGATACGCTGATGAAGGTCATCCAGGCTCTCGACGAAGCCGGGGTGGAACTGATCGGCGAGAACCAGGCCAGCGAGCGCGGCGGCAGGGGCGTGCGCCTCAAGGCCGCCATGCCGCCGGAACCCAAGGCCGGGCCGGAATAAGTCGCGACGGCGACCGCCGACAGTCCTGCCGACGATCCCGCCGCTTTTGCAGGGGCAGTCCATGGATCAATCGCGTCAGGCAGTGCATCAGGCGGTGAAGCCGACATTCTCCGAGCTGTTCACGCCGAAGCTGGTGACGGTCTGGCGGGAGGGCTACCGGCTGCCGCATTTCAAGGCGGATGTCATCGCCGGGCTGACTGTCGCCATCGTCGCGCTGCCGCTGTCGATGGCGATCGCGATCGCTTCGGGCGTGACGCCGGAGCGTGGCCTCTACACTTCCATCGTCGGCGGCTTCATCATCTCGGCCTTGGGCGGCAGCCGCTTCCAGATCGGCGGCCCGGCCGGCGCCTTCATCGTGCTGGTGGCGGCGACGGTGGCGCGCGTCGGCCTCGACGGCCTGCTGCTGGCGACGATGATGGCCGGTGTGTTCCTCATTGCCATCGGCTATCTCCGGCTCGGCACCTACATCAAGTTCATTCCCTATCCGGTCACTGTCGGCTTCACCGCCGGCATTGCCGTCATCATCTTCTCCGGCCAGATCGTCGAACTGTTCGGGCTGACCTTGCCGGGCCGGGAGCCCGGACCGTTCGTGCCCAAGCTGATCGCGCTTGGCGAAGCAGCCGGCACGATCAACCTCGCGGCGACCGGCGTGGCGGCGCTGACCATCGCGACCATCGCCGTTCTGAAGCGCTGGCGGCCGAAATGGCCGGCCATGTTGATCGCCATCGGGCTCGCCTCGCTGGTCGTTGCGCTGTTGGCGTTGCCGGCCGAGACGATCGGCACGCGCTATGGCGGCATTCCGCGCAGCCTGCAATGGCCTGGCATGCCACCCGTCAGCTTCGGCAGGATGCTCGACGTCTTGCCGGACGCCATCGCCTTCGCGCTGCTCGGCGCCATCGAATCGCTGCTGTCGGCCGTCGTCGCAGACGGCATGACGGGCCGGCGGCACCGCTCGAATTGCGAGTTGGTGGCGCAGGGCTTCGCCAATGTCGCGTCCGCTTTGTTCGGCGGCATCTGCGCCACCGGCACCATCGCCCGCACCGCCACCAATGTGCGAGCCGGCGCGCACGGTCCGGTCTCGGGCATGGTCCATTCGGGAATCCTGCTGGTGCTGATGCTGGTGGCGGCGCCGCTTGCCAGCTACATCCCGCTCGCGGCCCTTGCCGGCGTCCTGGCGGTGGTCTGCTGGAACATGGTCGAGAAACAAGCCTTCGCCACGCTGCTCAGGGCATCGCGCGGCGATGCGCTGGTGCTGATGGCGACCTTCCTCATCGTCGTCTTCCGCGACCTCACCGAAGGCATCGTCGTCGGCTTCGCGCTCGGCTCGATCCTGTTCATCGACCGCATGGCCAAGTCCGTCGCGGTCGAGGCGGACCTGGCGCAGGACGATGTCGCCGACAGCGTCGGCGGCGCCGGCGCCTATGATTCCGCGGAGGCAAGCGACGCCGACACCGTCGTCTACCGCATCTCGGGCGCCTTCTTCTTCGGTGCCGCGTCCACTGTCGGCAGCGTGCTCGACCGCATCGCCGACCAGCGCCGCAACTTCGTGCTCGACTGTTCGGCCGTGCCGCTTTTCGATTCGACGGCGGCCAATGTCATCGAAAGCGCGGCCCACAAGGCGGGGCGCGCCGGCGTGCGCTTCATCATTTCGGGCGCCTCGCCGCAGATCCGGCGCATGCTGATCAACCACGGCGTCAAGCCGCCGCTAGTGACCTATGCCGCGTCGATCCGCGAGGCGCGGGGCCAATTGGCGGGGAAACACGAGGCGGAGCAGCCGTCTCTCAGCGATTGAGCGATGCCGGGCCGCTGACGAACGGACTTTCCCTGACGTAGAACCGCAGCAGCCGGTCGGCGTCCTTCGAAATGCCGATCCTGATGCCCTGTCCGATCGCGCCGGGCTCACATTCGTCCTGAGCGAGCCACAGCGGGCCTTCCCGGCACAGGTCGATCCCGTCGAGCGAACGATCGATCCGCAACGCCGCGGCCAGCCTTCCGGGACCGCGCGCCAGGTCGCGCAGGCGCTCGACGCCTCGGTTCAGCCGCATGATCGCGACGCCTTCCAGCGGTTCCAGCGCCCGGATCAGCACACCGGTTCCGACCCCTTTCGTCTCGCTCGAGACATTCAGCATGAAGGAGGTGCCATAGGCGAGGTAGACATAGGCGCGCCCGGCTTCGAGAAACAGCGACCGGTTGCGCGGCGTCATCCCTCGAAAACCGTGCCCGGCCGCGTCACCGACGATATAGGCCTCCGTCTCGACGATGCGGCCGCTGACCCTGCCTTCAGGCAAGTCGCGCACCACCAGCTTGCCTAGGAGAAACCGGGCGAGCGCGGCCGTATCGTCCGGCAGCTCTACTCGCGCGAGCGGACGGGGAGCGATCATGGTCATGTCTGTCTAGGCGTCCGTGTGGCGCAACGCATTGGCGATCACCGCGAAGGCAGGCGAGTTCTGCCGCCGGGTCGGATAATAGAGATAATAGCCGGGGAATAGCGGGCACCATTCGTCGAGCATCAGCACCAGCCGGCCCAACCGGACGTCGTCGGCCACCAAATTCTCCGGCACGTAGCCGATTCCAAATCCGTTCAACGTCGCGTCGATCATCGCGACCGACGAATTGAAGGTCAGCTGTCCGTCGACGCGCACTCTCAGCTCTCGCCCGTCCCTGGCGAATTCCCATGCGTAAAGGCCGCCCGACCGCGACTGGCGGTGGTTGATGCAATCATGCTGGACGAGGTCCTGAGGCGTACCGGGCGCCGGATGCCGAGCGAGGTAGTCGGGGGATGCGACGACGACCAGCCGCCAGTCGGGGCTGATGCGAATGGCGATCATGTCCTTGTCGGCACTTTCCCCAAGCCGCACGCCGGCATCGAACCGCTCCTCGACGATGTTGCGGAAGCCGTTGTCGATATTCAGTTCGACATGGATGTCGCGGTAATGCCGCAGCACCGGTTTCAACTTCGGCCAGACGATCCAGTCTAGCGCATGGTCGGAAAGCGTGACCCGCACCGTGCCCGAAGGTTTGTCGCGAAACGCCATCAGCGCGTCGATGTCGCTCTCCATGTCCTGGATGCGCGGCGCCAATGCCCGCAGCAGCCTCTCTCCGACTTCGGTCGGCGACACATGGCGGGTGGTCCGCGTCAAAAGCCGCAGGCCGAGCCGCGCCTCGAGCTGTTTGATGGTTTGGCTGAGCGTCGGCTGCGACGTTCCAAGCCTGGCCGCCGCCTTGGTGAAACTGCGCTCTTCGGCCACCGCCAGGAACCAGAGCATGTCGTTCAGATCGTCGCGGTTCATGACCTCAAATCCGCCTATTCATATCCAAGATGGATAAGTCCATGCGAATTGCAACGACTAATCGAGGCAGTCGCGGCTGTTTATATACGCGCCAACGAAATCGTCGGAGGGCCCTCGGCGGGCCAAAGCGCATGGAAGCCACCTACGACAGTCAACTGGTCGAGACACCAAGCGCCTGGGGCGCGGTGATCTGTCTTTCCCTGCTCACCTTCGTTCTGGTGGCCTCGGAGTTCATGCCCGTCAGCCTGCTCACACCCCTCGCCAGGGACCTGGCCATCACCGAGGGCCAGGCCGGTCAGGCGATCTCCGTTTCTGGATTCTTCGCCGTCGTCACCAGCCTGTTCGGCAACGCCTTGCTCTCGAAGCTGGACCGGCGCACGGTCGTTCTTCTCTATACCGTCGTGCTGGTGGTCTCCGGACTGGCGATCACTTTTGCGCCCACCTATCCTGTGTTCATGTTTGGCCGGGCCCTAATCGGCGTTTCGATCGGCGGCTTCTGGTCGCTGTCGACAGCCATTCTGGCCCGCATCGTCTCGCGTGACGATCTGCCCAGGGCGATCGCCATGCTGCAGGGCGCGACGGCGTTCGCGACGGTCGTCGCGGCGCCGCTTGGAAGTTTTCTCGGCGGCCTGATCGGATGGCGCGGCGCCTTCTTCATCGTGGTGCCGATCGGGCTCGCCGCCATCGTCTGGCAACTCGCCGTCCTGCCCAGCATGCCCGCCGAGGAGCCCGTCTCGGCCGGCCGCATGGTCGGCCTTCTCGGCAATCGCGCCTTCGCCATCGGCATGGCGGCGACCACGCTCGCCTTCATGGGCCAGTTCTCGCTCTCCACCTATTTGCGACCGTTCCTCGAAGGCATCACCGGCCTCGACGTGAATACGCTGTCGATGGTCCTGCTCGGGCTCGGGCTGGCGGGCCTCGTCGGCACGTCCCTCGTCGGTTTTGTCCTGCGCTCGCATCTGGGCGCCGTGCTGATTGGCCTGCCGGCCATGCTTTCGGTCATCGCGCTGCTCTTGATCGCGCTTGGGCCCGTCGCGGTCGCGGCCGCGGTCCTGCTCTTGTTGTGGGGATTGTTCACCTCGCCCATTCCGGTGGCCTGGAGCACCTGGATGGCCAAGGTCATCCCCGACGATCTCGAGGCGGGTGGAGGCTTGCAGGTCGCGCTGATTCAGTTCGCCATCACCTTCGGCGCGTTCGCCGGCGGCTTGCTGTTCGACACCGCCAGCTGGTGGAGCCCCTTCGCGCTCGCGGCGCTGCTTCTCCTCGGCTCGACGCTATTTGCCGTCGCCGCGGCGACCTCGACACCCACGAGCCGCCAATCATGACAAAACGACAGCTCAGCCGACGCACACTGCTCCGGGTCGCGCTCGCGCAGGCGGCGGTCCTGCCCGGACAGGCTTTCGGGCAGCAAGGCGCCGGCCCGGCAAGCCTGGAGCCCACGGACATGAAGATCAGGATAAGCTTCAACGGGCAGACGATGACGGCCACGCTGTATGACAATCCCTCGGCACGGGATTTCCACTCCATGCTGCCGCTGGATCTGACGATCGACAATTACGCCGGCAACGAGAAGATCGCCTATCTCCCGCGCAAGCTCACCGTACAGGGCAGCGGTCCCTTCGGCAACGAACGGCCCGGCGACCTTTGCTACTTCGCGCCCTGGGGCAATCTGGCGCTGTTTTATGCCGGCTATAGCTGGTCCATAGGGCTGATCCGGCTCGGGCGCTTCGACGATGGCTTCGAGCCTCTGCTGGCACGCGGGAATTTCCCGCTGCGCATCGAGCCCATTCGCTGACATACGCAATCGAAAGCAACTCATAGGAGACGTTCCCATGCGAGGCACCGTTCTTTACAGCCCCGGCGACATCCGTTGCGAGGAAGTGGCCGATCCCGAAATCCTGCTGCCCACCGACGCTATCGTGCGGCTGTCGGCGACCTGCGTCTGCGGATCGGATCTCTGGCCCTATCGCGGCCTGCAGCCGATCGCGGAGCCCGCCCATATGGGCCACGAATATTGCGGTGTGGTGGAGGAGGTCGGCAGCGCGGTCCGCGCCATCCGCCCCGGCCAGTTCGTGGTCGGATCGTTCGCGACCTCCGACAACACCTGCCCCAACTGCCGCAATGGCTACCAGTCGTCATGCCAGCACCGTACCTTCATGACCGGCGCCCAGTCGCCGTTCCTGCGCGTGCCGCTGGCCGACGGCACTTTGGTGGCGCTGTCCGGTCAGCCCTCGGCCGACATGATCCCGAGCCTGCTCGCCACCTCCGACGTGCTGGGCACCGGCTGGTTTGCCGCCGACGCCGCCAACGTAAAGGCAGGGTCGACGGTCGCGGTGGTCGGGGATGGCGCGGTCGGCCTGCTTGCCGCGCTTTCCGCCAAACAGATGGGCGCCGAGCGCATCATCGTCATGAGCCGGCACGAGCCGCGCCAGAAGCTCGCCTTGGAGTTCGGTGCAACCGACATCGTCACCGAGCGCGGCGAGGAAGGCGTCGCCCGCATTCTGGACATGACCGGCGGCATCGGCGCCGACTCCGTGCTGGAATGCGTCGGCACGCAGGAATCGATGAAGCAGGCGATCGGTTCGACCCGCAAGGGCGGTTACGTCTCCTATGTCGGCGTACCCCACCAGGTGCAACTGGATGGGCAACAGCTGTTCTTCGCCCATGTGCACCTGCATGGCGGCCCGGCACCGGTGCGCCGCTATTTGCCCGAACTGATAGCCCTCGTCACCGAAGGCAAGATCAATCCCGGCAAGGTGTTCGACCTGGTCCTCCCACTCGAACGGGTGGCCGAAGGCTACAAAGCGATGGACGAGCGACGCGCCATCAAGACACTGCTGCGGGTCTGACCGGCACTCCTGGCCGCTCGTCACGGCGCTCATTCGATCTTGAGCGCCGCGACCTCGCCTTCGTTCATCAGCGGCATGTAGAGGATCGACTTGCCGTCGGTGCCGATATCGGCGCTGCCCGGCTTGAAATGCGCCACCGCTTCCGGGGCTGCGCCGGTCCGGTATCGGTAGAGCGTGCCGGTCATGTAGGCCGTCGCATAGATGGTGCCGCCGATGGCGACGACGCCGTCGAGGTCGGCGAAGTTTTGGGCGCCCGCCAGCGGCGTCACCGCCTTGCTGGCGATGTCGACCGCCAGCAGCCCGCCGGGCTCGGCCGTGCTGAAGTCGGCCTTGATGCCCTTGCCCCAGGAGGCCACGATCAGCCTGTCGCCATCGGCGAACACGCCGTTGGGCGAGGCCAGCAGCAGATCCTTGACGAACAGTTCCGGCCTGTCGCCGTCGATGCGGTAGATCGCATCCGCCAGCATGTCGGTGACGTAGACCTTGCCCGAGGCATCCGCAGTCATGTCGTTGAGGAAGACCGCGTTAGGGACCACGATGCTGGCGATGAGCTTGCCGCTGGCGAGGTCGACGACACGGATTTTGGTGATGTCGGCGACATAGAGCTTGCCGCCCGATATCGCCATGCCCTTGGGCGCGTCCATGCCGTCGGTCCAGTGCTGGCTCACCATCTTGCCATCCGTTGACAGCAGGCTGAGGTAGCCGTTGCCGTCGGCGTCGCCCGGATTGCCGACGATGTTGGAAACGATGATGCGGCCGTTGGCGGCGTCGAACAGCGCCGATTCAGGCTGTTCGAGGCCCGTTTCGCGCCAGAGCTCGTCGGCCTGGGCGGCCTGGGCGGCGGCAATGCCGATGGCGGCGATGACGGCGGAAGTGACGACAATGTTCATGGCTGCTCTCCTGTGAATGTCGGTGAACAGCTAGGATTTTCGATACTTCTCGGGAAGGCGGATTGAAGCTAGTATCGAATATCGATACGAAACCGCCGGCAAGAGGCGCATCCCATGAACGGCCCGATCTTCGAGGCGCTGAAACGGACACTGAAGGCCAAGGGTGTCACCTATCGTGAGCTCGGCGAACGGATGGGCGTTTCCGAGCCGACGGTGAAGCGCATCTTCCATGAGAAGAACTGCAAGCTCGACCGGCTGGTGGAGATCTGCGCCGCCGCCGGCGTCGAACTGGAAAACGTGCTCGGCTCGATGAACCGCGGGCCGGGGCCGGTCAACCACATCGCGCCCGAGATCGAGCGACGGCTCGCCGGCCGGCCGGCGCTGCTGTTCGTCTTCGTCATGCTGTCGGAAAAATTCACGCCTGAAGGCATCAGGCGCTCGCAAGGCCTGAGTGAGGCCTCGATGTTCCTCTATCTGCGCGACCTTGAGCAACTCGGCCTGATCGCGCTTGGCCGTGGCCTGTCGGCGAAACTGCTGGTCGAAACGCCGATCCAGTGGAATTTCGAGGGGCCGCTCAGGCCGCTGTTCGAAATGACCAACAAGAATTTCATCGGCTGGGCCATCACCCATATCGAGAAGGAGGCGACCTTCGTCAGCTTCTCCAGGAGGATGCGTCCGGAGACGGCGGAGATGGTGCGGCGCGAGGCCGAGGAACTGGCCGACCGGGCGAGACTGCTGGCGCATCACGACCAGCACACCACGCCCGAGGACGGGTTGATCGGCTACAAATGGACCTTTGCCTTTGGCGCCACGCCGTTCGAAGCGATCATGCCGATCGGGCCGCATCCACGCGATGCCGGGGCGCGGATGGAGGATCAGCCTTCCTTGGCGAAAGGCCGGCGGCCGCTACCCGCTTAGACCGGCCGAGGTCCGCCGCCCATCAGCCGGCAGTGGCGGCAAGATCATCAGCGGACGAGGCGCCGGCGAGATCGTCGCGTGCCTTGCGGGCGAGCTTTTTCGTCGCGTGCTTGGGGCTGTCGCCGAACAGTTCGGCGGCCTCGGCGAGACAGGCTTTCCTGAGGCTCTTTTCCGAGCGCTTGAGCAACTTGCCGAGAAGTTTTGTGTCCTCGGGCGGCCCCAGCGGCTCGCTGTCCGCCTCGAGCAGCGCGCGCATGACGAACACATCATGCAGTTCACCGAGCCGCTCCCCCAGTTCATCCACGGCCTTGCGCCTCGCCTTGATCGGGGTCGGCCACAGCCTGCCCAGCAGCGACAGGTGCATGCCATGCGTCTTGGCCGCCTTGCGCAGGTCATGGAAATCGTCGGCTTCACCGCGCGTGCCGGCCTTGTCGAGCGCCTTCCTGGCGCGGCGCAAGGCGACGCGGGCGCCTTCGGCAAGCACGTCGGCGGCCTGTTCCGGCTGATCGGGCAAAGCAAGGGTTTCGATGCGCTTCAGGCCGTCTTCGCAGGCGGCGGTGGCCGCCCCGATCGCCGCCTTCAGGCCGGCGCCTTCGTGCAGATCATGCTGGCGTGCGACCAGCCTATCGCGCACGGCATCAAGCCCGCCATCGACGCTTTCCCTGGCGAAGCCCGCCGCCAGCCGATCGATGGTCTCGATCAGGGCCGTGGCTTCACGCGGACCGGCAAGCAGCGCCGCGACATTGCGATAGCACTGGTTTTCCGTGGTGCAGAATGTTTCGTCACCGGAACGAACGAGGCGCAGCAAGGCACGCGCGCTCTTCAGCCGCTTGCGGCACTTGTGGAGCCCCTGTTCCGGCCGGGTGTGCGCCGTCTCCAGATGCAGCAGGGCCTTGCCGATCTCCTCGGCAAGGATACGCCTGACCTCGCCGGTCAGCGGCAGGCGCGGATCGATACGAAAGCTCATGCGGCGATCTCCGGTATCCCCCCGAGGGCGAGCGACGCGTTGTAGAATTTCTGCTCGCCGGTCACTTCCCGGCCGAGCCAGTCAGGCAGCATTTCGTCCGGAACCTCTTCCGGCGTCTCGAGCTCGGCCACCACAAGTCCCGCCAGTGCACCGCCAAAGACATCGACTTCATAGAGATAGCCGCGATGCCTAACATGGTGACGTGTCTTCTCGATGACACGTCCGATGGCGAAGTCCAGCATCTCCACCGCCTCCGCCAGCGGGATCGGGTATTCGAATTCGTCGCGCTCGCGCGCGCTGCTGCCGAATTTGAGCGTCAGCTTGGCGGAGGCGCCATCACTGATGCGGATGCGGACGGTTCGCCCGGGTGCCGTGGCGAGATAGAACTGGAGAATGCGGATATCCGCTTCCGCCAGATCCCGCCATGCGGTGCTGGAGACCAGGAACTTACGCTCGACTTCCTTGCCCATGGCCGCGCACTAAAGCGGTTGCCGCGCGCGATGGCAAGACAGCGCCGCACACAAGTTGACCTTAATCAATCGATTGATTAAGGTCTTTGGCATGATCAAATTGCCAGATGCCAAGAGACCCCGCCGCGAGACCTCCCCGGCAGAGCCGACGCGCGCCGCGCTTGTCCAGGCGGCGTTGAAACTGTTCGGGCGGCAGGGCTTCGACGGCACCTCGACGCGCGAAATTGCCGCCGAGGCAGGGGCCAATATCGGCTCGATCGCCTATCATTTCGGCGGCAAGGAAGGTCTTCGCGCCGCTGCCGCCGACTTCATCGTCGAGACCATCCAGGGCGTCGCAGGGCAGGCACTGGGCGCCGGCGAGGGGCTCGGCCACGGACAGGCGGCGGCAAGCGATCCTGAGGCGGCGCGCGCGCAGCTCTTCACGGCACTCGAGCGGATGGTCGGCTTCATCGTGGCACAGCCGCAGGCCGGAGAGATCGTGCAATTCGTGCTGCGCGAGCTGTCGCATCCGACGGCGGCGCTCGACCGCATCTATGACGGCGTCTTCGAGCCGACGCACCGTCGGCTGTGCCAGATCTGGGAGCAGGCCACCGGCGAGCCGGCCGAGAGCGAACGCACCCGGCTCACCGTGTTCACGTTGATCGGCCAGGTCATCTATTTCCGCATCGGCCGCGAGGCTGTCATGCGCCGCATGGGCTGGCGCGACATCGGCGCCGCCGAGGCCGCCAAGGTGGTGGCGGTCACCACGGACAATCTCGGCGCCATACTGGCCGCCCGGAAGGGACCAGGGATGAAGGGATCAAAACAATGAGCTTTCTGTGTTCGCTGCCGCTCGCCGCGCAATTGTTCGGTGCCTGCGCGCCGGCGGCACCGCTCGCCGTCGGTTATGTCGAGGGCGATTATGTGCTCCTGGCGCCGATCGAGGTGGCGCAGGTCGAGACGGTGGCGGTGAAGCGCGGCGACCGCGTCACGCCGGGAGCCACCGTGGTGACACTCGAAAATGCCGACGCCAAGATCGCGGTGGCGCAAGCGCAGGCGGCGCTGGCCCAGGCGCAGGCGCAGTATGCCGATCTCCAGGTCGGCAAGCGGCCGGAAGAGATCGCCGTGCTGAAGGCCGAGGTCGACATGACCAAGGCACAGGCCGCCGATGCCAAGCGAAAATTCGACCGCGCCAGCGACCTGTTCAAACGCGGCGCCGGCACGCAGGCTGATTTCGACACGGCTTCCGCGACGCTGGAGACGGCCAATGCGCAGGTCGGCCAGGCGGAGGCCAACCTGGCGGTCGGCGGCCTGCCGGCGCGTGCCGAAACGATCAAGGCCGCCGACAATCAGGTCAAACAGGCGCAGGCGGCACTGGATCAGGCGCAATGGCGGCTCTCCAAACGGGTGTTGGCGGCGCCTTCGCCAGGCCGCGTCAACGACGTCATCCGCAATCCCGGCGACACGGCGGGCCCGACCGCGCCGGTCATCTCGGTGCTTCCCGACGGCGCGGTGAAGCTCAGCGTCTATATTCCGGAAAGCGCGTTCTCCTCGGTCAAGGTCGGCAGCCTGCTCAGCGTCCATTGCGACGGCTGTGGCCCGGAGGTGAAGGCGCGCGTCAGCTATGTCTCGCCCGATCCCGAATTCACCCCGCCGGTGATCTACTCCCTGGAAAACCGGCAGAAGCTGGTCTACCTCGTCGAGGCGCGGCCGGAGGGCGATGCGGGGCCGCTGCAGCCCGGCCAGATCGTCGATGTCGATCTCGCGGACATGGGAAAATGAACGCCATCGACGTTCACGGCCTGGTCAAACGCTTCGGCGACAAGACCGTCGTCGACCATGTGACGATGTCGGTCGCCGAGGGCGAGATCGTCGGCTTCCTCGGCCCCAACGGCTCGGGCAAGACCACCACCATCCGCATCATGTGCGGCCTGCTGACGCCGGACGAGGGTGAAGGCACGGTGCTGGGCTTCAACATCCGCACCGACAGCCTCAGGATCAAGCGCGAAGTCGGCTACATGACGCAGAAATTCTCCTTCTACGAGGATCTGACGATCGGCGAGAACCTCGAATTCGTGGCGCGGCTCTACCGGCTGCGGCCGGTCGAGGACTATGTCTCGCGCACGCTGGAGGAGCTCGGCCTGACGACGCGCCGCAACCAGCTGGCCGGCACCTTGTCCGGCGGCTGGAAGCAGCGGCTGGCGCTGGCCGCCTGCATCATGCACAAGCCGAAACTGCTGCTGCTGGACGAGCCGACGGCCGGCGTCGATCCGAAGGCGCGGCGCGAGTTCTGGGACGAGATCCATCGCCTGGCGAGCGGCGGGCTGACCGTGCTGGTCTCCACTCATTACATGGACGAGGCCGAGCGCTGCCACCGCATCAGCTACATCTCCTATGGCAGGATGCTGGCCACCGGCACCGTCGCCGAGGTGGTGAAGAATGCAGGCCTGACCACCTTCGTGCTGCAGGGTCCAAAGCTCGACGAGGTGGCGCAAGCGCTGCAAGGCCGCCCCGGCGTCGACCAGGTGGCGCCGTTCGGCGCGACGCTGCACGTCGTCGGTTCCGACCGCGAGAAGCTCGAGGCCGCGCTTGCCGACGTCGAGAGGGAGCACAAGGGCGTAACGGTGACGCCGGGCGAAACCAGCCTGGAGGATGTCTTCATCCAGTTCATGTCGGGATCGAAGGACAACATGGCATGAACAGCGTCTTTTCCTTAGCCAGGCTCGGCGCCCTGCTGATCAAGGAGTTCATCCAGATGCGGCGCGACCGCATCACCTTCGCCATGATGCTGGGCGTGCCGCTGATCCAGCTCGTGCTGTTCGGCTACGCCATCAACAACGACCCGAAAAGCCTGCCGGCGGCCCTGGTGGCGACCAGCAGCGATCCCTACACGCGCGCCATGGTCGCGGCGCTGCAGACCACCGGTTACTACCGCTTCGACCATGTCGCGCAAAGCGCCGAGGAGGCCGAGTTCCTGATGGCGCGCGGCGACGTCGCCTTCGTCGTCACCATCCCGGCCGATTTCGCCCGGCGCGTCGAGCGCGGCGACAAGCCGCAAATCCTGATCGAGGCCGACGCCACCGATCCGGCGGTGGCCAGCGGCGCCATCTCGACGCTGGGCACCATCGCCGGCCAGGCGCTGCTGAGAGCGCAGGGCACGCAGGAAGCCGCGGCGGAAGCCGCCAGGGGCCAGCTCGATGTCGTCGTCCACCGCCGCTACAATCCCGAAGGCATCTCGCAATACAACATCGTGCCTGGCCTGCTCGGCGTCATCCTGCAGATGACGATGGTGATGATGACGTCGATCGCGCTGACGCGTGAGACCGAGCGCGGCACGATGGAGAATCTCCTGGCGATGCCGTCGAGCCCGCTGGAGATCATGATGGGCAAGGTGCTGCCCTACCTGGCGGTCGGCGCGGTGCAGGTGGTGGTGGTGCTGGCGGCGTCGAAGCTTCTGTTCGCCATCCCGTTCACCGGCTCGATGACGCTGCTTTTGTCGGCGGTGCTGGTGTTCGTGCTGTCGCTGGTGCTGCTCGGCTACACGATCTCGACGATCGCACGCACGCAGATGCAGGCGCTTCAGCTCACCTTCTTCTTCTTCCTGCCCTCGATCATGCTGTCGGGCTTCATGTTCCCCTATCGCGGCATGCCGGACTGGGCGCAGACCTTCGGCGAGATCTTCCCGCTGACGCATTTTCTGCGCATCACCCGCGCCGTGATGCTGAAGGGCGCGCAACTGCCGGCGGTAGCGACCGAGATCGGCTGGCTGGCGGTTTTCGTGGCGCTGTTCGCCGGCGTGGCGCTGGTGCGGTTCAGGCGCACGCTGGACTAGTTTCCACGAATGATCGTTTTCAGATCGGCAAATCCTTTATGAGAATCAGAATCACACTTAAGATGTGAGGATGGGTCGACTTCAGAAAGCTCTGCAGGAGCAAATCTCGCAACTACCGAGGCTCGCTCTTCGGCCGATCTTGGAGCGAAAACTTGGGGAGCGGAGCATTGCCCTTCCCAAAAAAGCCATCGACGCTCTTCTGGACCATATTCTCAGCGGCGATGCCACAAACTTTACATGGAGTGATGGAAATACCGAGACGCCGGATCAGCTAGATCAGTTGGATCTTGTCTTCGACGACGCAGACGAAAAAGAGATCGAGGATTTCACGACCCGAATGAAGTCGGTCATACCCGAAGTCGTTCAGTCTACCGTCTCTATGAGCGGCGCTCACCTGTTCAACACAATGAAGAAGCGCTGGGAGATTGACGGCGCTGTTGAACGTTTTGAGATCGATCAGTTTCAGGACCGGCTTGAAGAGCGATGGGGCAAAGGATTGCGGCTCCTGCGCATGTTGCTCACCATGGTCCGAGAAATCGGACATGATGCCGCCAAACGATATCACCGATCGAAGTCAAAGAATCTTGCTCATCGAAGGTTCGTTCTGGTGCGACTGCACGTTCGTGCCTGCCAGGTGGCAGATGAAATTATCACTCTTTTAGAAAATGGCTTCGCTGACGGTGCAATGGCACGATGGCGCACGTTACATGAGATCGGTGTAGTGGCGACGCTCATCGAAGGCGGAGACGAAGAGTTGGCCCGGCGCTTCATCGATCACCATGTCGTAGAGGTGAAAAGACAGGCGGACGACTGGGATTCCAAGCAGGTTCCACTTGGCTATAAACCGATCGCTCCACCAGAGCGAAAGAATATCGAAGAGGCATATGCCGATCTGCTGGTCCGCTACGGCCAAAGCTTTCGGCACGACTACGGGTGGGCCGCCGACCACCTCAACGACACGAAGCCAGACTTCAAGAAGCTGCAAGAAGCCGCAGACCAATCGGGGATGAATACTTACTATAAGCTCGCAAACTTCAACGTGCATGCCGGGGCCAGAGGCATGTTCTTTCGCCTGACGGACACGGGTGCCAACATGCCAATCGCTGGGCGCAGCAATGCCGGACTTGTGGAGCCCGGCCTGAACACAGCCTACACCCTTGTACGTATCACTGGCGCACTTCTTGGCCGGCTGAGAAATTTGGACGGCGTGGTGGAGATGAACGCCTTAGTAGCTATACGCGACGCAATTCCGCGAGCTCTGCATCGAGCAGACAAAAAGCTCCGGAAGGATGAGGCCGAGGTGCAACGTAACCGGAGCCACAAACGAGCTAGGGGAAAGCATTAGCTAGACGTGACGAAATCAGGCATCAGCGGTATCTGCTGAGTGCGGAGCTTGAGCCCGGGCATAGCATTTTGGCACTCGGAAGCGGCCCTAAGCCGCAGCCATGATCTCGGCATAGGTGCCGAAATCGACATTGCCGCCGGACAGCACCACGGCAACGCATTTGCCGGACAGCTCGATCTCGCCCGATGACAGCGCCGCCAGCGCGACGCAGCCGCCGGGCTCGACCACCAGCTTCAGATAGGCCATGGCGTCGCGCATCGCCTGCCTGACGGCGTCCTCGGAGACGGCGACGGCGCCGGCGAGGTTGCGGCGGTTGATCTCGAAGGTGATCGCGCCCGGCTCGGCGGTGAGGATGGCGTCGCAGATCGAACTGTGGCCAGGCTCGTTCGAAACCCTGGCGCCCGCCGCCAGCGAGCGGCGCGTGTCGTCGAAATGCTCTGGTTCGACCGCCCAGATCGCGGTGCCGGGCGAGGTATCCTTCACGGCAACCGAGATGCCACTGGTCAGGCCGCCGCCGCCACAGGGGATGACGACCGCGTCGAGCGAGACACCCAGAGCCCGCGCCTGCTTGACCAGCTCCAGTCCGATCGTGCCCTGGCCGGCAATGATGGCCGGATCGTCGAAAGGCGGCACCAACGCCATGCCCTTGTCGAGATAGGGGCGCACCACCGTCATGCGGTCGTCCTTGAATCGGTCGAAGGGCACCACCTCGGCGCCCATCCTGCGGACATTGGCGATCTTCATGTCAGGTGCATCCGCCGGCATGGCGATGACCGCCTTGACGCCGAACATGGCGGCGGAAGCCGCCACGCCTTGCGCGTGATTGCCCGAAGAGAAAGCGACGACGCCACGCGAGCGCTCCGCCTCGCTCAGCGTCGACAGCTTGTTGTAGGCACCGCGGAACTTGAACGAGCCGGTGCGCTGCAGCGTCTCCGGCTTGAACAGGATGCGGCCGCCGAAGCGCCTGTTCAGTTCCTGCGATTCGATCAAGGGGGTCTCGACGATCAGGCCCGAGAGGCGCGCTGCGGCGGCATGGATGTCGGCGATGCCGGGAGGGGTGGTCATGGCGGGTCCTGTGGCGATGCGATCCGGCCATGGTGCACGCAAAGGCGCGCGCGATGCCAACGAAAAGATGTGACCGGGACAAAGTTCGCGATTGTGATCAAGACACAAACACATCCTGCGTTGCGGCCGTCACGCCCGCATATCGAAATTCACCCCAGCAATGTCCGCTGCCGCTTGCTGCCGCCCAGCTTGCGCCAATTGTTGAACCGATGCGTGGCGGCGGCAAACGAGATCTTCATCTGCTGGGCGACCGAATAGCGCGACTTGCCCTCGTCGAACATGCGGTAGCAGCACTCGACGCCTTCCTCGGTCAGCTTGCCGTCGGGTGCCTTGTTGTGCGGGTTGGCGGGGTCGAATTTCTCGATCTGCTGCTCGACCAGCCCCTTCAGGCGCTGCAGGTCGGCCTCGATGCTGGCGATGAGATCGAGGACCGGTTTCGGGTCGTAGGGGTGCGGAGGCTTCTTGGCCGTCATCAGCTCGTTCCTTTTTTGGCTTGGCCCGATATATAGGTAAACATTCGCTGATAATGAAGAGGGATGCCCGGTGCCGGCTCAACTATTCTTGACCGTGGCCAAGCGCACGATTGACCAAGGACGTTGCAAATCATAGTTTAGAACAATTCTAAACTAGGGTGATTTCCTCATGCTTTCCCGTGTTTTCGGCTTCGGCCGCCGCTCCTTCGAATCGCTCTCCGAACAGGAGATCCTGGCGCTGGCCATTTCATCGGAGGAGGATGACGGGCGTATCTACCGGGCCTATGCGGACGGATTGTCCGAGACCTTTCCGCAATCGGCCAAACTCTTCGAGGCCATGGCCGAGGAGGAAGACGGCCATCGCGACTCGCTGATCGAACTCTTCCGCAAGCGTTTCGGCGAGCGCATTCCGCTGATCCGCCGTGAACATGTGAGGGGCTATTTCGAGCGCAAGCCCGACTGGCTGGTGCGGCCGCTCGGCATCGAGGCCGTGCGCCGCCAGGCCGAGGCGATGGAGCGGCAGGCCTATCTGTTCTATGTCGAGGCGGCCAAGCGCACCACCGACGCCTCGACCCGCAAACTGCTCGACGATCTGGCCGCGGCCGAACAGGGCCATGAAAGCTCGGCGCATGCGCTGGAACAGAAACACGTGCCGGGCGAAGTCAAGGTCGAGGAGGCGACCGCCGAGCAGCGCCAGTTCATCCTCACCTATGTGCAGCCGGGCCTGGCCGGGCTGATGGACGGGTCGGTGTCGACGCTGGCGCCGATCTTCGCCGCCGCCTTTGCCACCCATGACACCTGGCAGACGCTTCTGGTCGGTCTCGCCGCCTCGATCGGCGCCGGCATCTCGATGGGTTTCACCGAGGTCGCTTCCGACGACGGCAAGCTGTCGGGCAGGGGTTCGCCGATCAAGCGCGGCCTGACCGTCGGCATCATGACGACGCTGGGCGGCCTTGGCCACGCGCTGCCCTATCTCATCCCGCATTTCTGGACCGCGACGGCGGTAGCCGCCGTGGTGGTGTTCTTCGAACTGTGGGCCATCGCCTTCGTCCAGAACCGCTACATGCAGACCCCGTTCCTGCGCGCCGCCTTCCAGGTGGTGCTGGGCGGCGCCCTGGTGTTCGCGGCGGGCGTGCTGATCGGGAATGCGTAAACAAAGTGGCGAAGGTCAGCGCTGCCCCTCATCGCCCTGCCGGGCATTCCAACGCTGGCGATTGGCGAGACCGGCGATGACAGCGCCCTCTCCCCGTCCGTATACGGGGAGAGGGTGCCGGCAGGCAGGTGAGGGGCGGCGCCAAACGTCAGCCCAATAGCTCTCACCCATTCACGGCCCGGCTGTCCGCTGGCGCCTCGTCCCTCTCGGCCAGTCCGTAGTCGCGCACCACGTGCGCGATCCGCAATCGGTAGCCGGCAAAGATACCGCCGCGCCCGGCCCGCTGCGCCTGCCGGTGCTCTTCGGTGTTGCGCCAGGCCTTCACCGCCTCCTCGTCGCGCCAGAACGACAGCGACAGCACCCGGTTCGGGTCGGCCAGGCTCTGGAAGCGCTCGACGGAGATGAAGCCGTCAATGCCGTCGAGCAGCGGACGCAGGTCGGCGGCTATGCTCAGATAGGCCTCGCGCCGGCCCTGCGCAGGCTGCACCTCGAAGATGACGGCGATCATAGCTTGACCAGCGGCGCATGCGGGCCGGAAGCCAGTTTCAGGAACATGCGGTCCTCCTTGAGGATGAAGCGTTCGCGCCTGGCGAATTCATAGTTTGCCTTGCCGGCGGGGTCCGCGGCAAGCCGGGCGCGGTAGGCTTCGTAGGCGGCGAGGCTTTCGATGTTGTAGGCGGCATAGGCCGTCGTGGCCGAGCCCTCATGCGGCGCGAAATAGCCGATCAGATCGGCGCCGCAGCGCGGAATGGCCTGACCCCAGTTGCGGGCATACTCCCCGAAGGCGGCCTTGCCGAACGGGTCGATCTCATAGCGGATGAAGCAGGTGATGGTCATGGTCGGCTCCTTGGGTGTTTAGCGGCGACAGTTCGGGCGGCGTCGAAACGTCGTGCCACCCGATCTGCTAGGCAGATGAGTTGGCGATCACACCTGCCAGAAGGATTTCGCGCATTCGCGGCGCACATCCTCCCGTGTCAGGCCGAGGTCACGCAGCAGGTGGTCGTCGATCTCCGAGAGGTCGCGGCGCTGCGAATGGCGGTCGTACCAGCGGGCCAGCAGCCGTGAGCGGGCCCAGGTGACGAACGGGAACGATTGGCGGCGGGGCACCGGTTCGGGGGTGAAAGCGGTTCGTGCGGCCATCCTCGTCTCCTTGATCCCGTCGGAGAATAATGGTTATCTGACAAGAATGCTTCGATGAGGATCAAACCATGCGTGAAGGACCCGACATTGCCCGCATCGCCAGCCTGGTCGGCGATCCGGCCCGCGCCAACATGCTGAACGCCCTGATGGGCGGCACGGCATTGACCGCGAGCGAACTGGCGCTGGAGGCCGGCGTGTCGCTGCCGACCGCCTCCTCGCATCTGTCCAAGCTGATGGAGGGCGGGCTGCTGACCTTGGCCAGCCAGGGCCGGCATCGCTATTACGGTCTGGCCGGCCCGCAAGTGGCCGGCATGATCGAGGCCATCACCGGCGTTGCGGAAGCCGTTGGCCCCAAGCGCGTGCGGCCGGGCCCGCGCGACGGCGCGATGCGCGTCGCGCGCGTCTGCTACGATCACCTTGCGGGCGAGCAGGCCGTTGCGATGCTGGACCGCCTTGTCGAGAAAAACATACTGGTCCGCAACGACAAGGAGATCAGGCTCGGGCCGTCCGCCGCATCGCATTTCGCGGCGATCGGCATCGATGTCCACACCAAGCCGCGGCGGCCGGTGTGCCGCGCCTGCCTCGACTGGAGCGTGCGGCGCTCGCACCTCGCCGGGACGCTTGGCGCCGCCATCCTCGACAAGATCCTTGCCGAGAAATGGGCGCGCCGCGAGAAGGACAGCCGCGCGGTGATTTTCTCGCCGCCGGGCAAGCAGGCGTTCGAGAGGGTGTTTTTGGGGTGAGGTCGGCGCGCCGAAAGTCGAGCTAGCCCCGCTTCAGCACCTTCCCCTTCTTGAAGAAATCCACCCACGGATCGGCTTCCGAGAGCCGTTTCAGCGTCGTCTTGTCGCCGATCGGGAAGGCGTTCGGTGGCAGGCCGGCCTCGATCTCGGCCCAGGTCACCGGCATCGACACCGTCGCGCCTTTCTTGGCGCGCGAGGAGTAGGGCGCGACGGTGGTCGCGCCGCTGCCGTTGCGCAGGTAGTCGACGAAGATCTTCCCCGTGCGCGCCTTCTTCGACAGCGTCGCGGTGTAACGGTCCGGCGCGCCTTGCTCCAGCGCCCTGGCGAAATCATGGGCGAAGCCTTTGACCTCGGCCCAATCCGCCGACGGCTTCAGCGGAACGACGACGTGAAAGCCCTTGCCGCCCGATGTCTTGACGAAATTGGGCAGCGACAGCTCGTCGAGCTTGCCCCTGATGTCGAGCGCCGCCTCGCGCACCGCCTTCACATCGACGCCCTCGTCGGGGTCGAGGTCGAAGACGACCTGGTCGGGCTGTTCAAGCTTGTCGATGGTGCAGCCCCAGATGTGGATCTCGACCACGCCGAGCTGGACCAGCGCCGCGATGCCGTCGAAATCGCGGATGAACAGGATTTCCTCGCCATCCGTGGGGTCCTTGGTCTTTTCGATCTTCGCATGCATGCCGGGCGAGGCATGCTTCTGGAAGAAACGCTGGCCGCCGACGCCATCGGGCGCCCTGACAAGGCTGAGCGGGCGGTCGACCACGAATTGCTTCATGCGCGGCCATACCAGCGCGTAGTGATCGAGCAGGGCCTGCTTCGAGATCTTTTCGTCGGGCCACAGAAGCTTGTCCGGGTGGGACAGCTTCACGCTGGTTTTCGCCGCTGTTGCTGCCGTAATGGCGCTGCCTGCCGCCGGCTTGGCCTTGGCGGGGCTTTTGCCTGTCGCTGTTTTGGTTCCCGCTGCCCCTGTTCCCGTTGCATTGGGCTTTTCCTGCACGACTTCCTCCGCCGGCTTGTCCTCGCGCAGCCCCTGGAACGAAGCATGGCGTATAATACGGTCCGACGTCCAGCTGCGAAACTCCACTTCGCCGACCAGTTCCGGCTTGACCCAGACCAGGCCCTTGCCCTTCGGCACGGCCGCATCGAAGGGCGAGGCGTCCGCCTTCAGCGCATCGAGCTTCTTCTTCAGGTCGTTGGCGCTCTTGGTGGAGAAGCCGGTGCCGACACGGCCGGCATAGTGCAGGCTGCCGCCTTCGAAATAGCCGACCAGCAGCGAGCGCAGGCCGCGTCCGGTCTTGTCCGACGGCAGATAGCCGCCAATGACGAATTCCTGCCGTGCCGTGCATTTCGATTTGACCCATGCCGGACCGCGCCCGCTCCGGTAGGGCGCATCGGCGCGTTTTGAGACGACGCCTTCCAGCCCCATGCGGCAGGCATGTTCCAGCATGATCTTGCCGGGTTCGGCAAAATGGTCGGAAAAACGCACCGCCGCGGTGTCGGACGGCTCGCCGAGCAGCGCCTGCAGGGCCTGCTTGCGCTCGACAAGCGGCTCGCGGCGCAAATCCTTGCCGTCGAGCCGCATCAGGTCGAAGACGTAATAGATGAAGCGGTTCGTCCGCTTCGCCGAAAGATCCTGCTGCAGCAGCGCGAAGGACGATACCCCGCTGTTGGCCAGCACGACGATCTCGCCGTCGAGGATGGCGTCGCTGCATTTCAGCCCGGCGAGTTCGGCCGCGATCTCGCCGCCGAATTTTTCCGTCCAATCGAGGCCGGTGCGGGTCAGGAGCCGAACGTCGGTGCCGGCGATCTGCGCCTGCATGCGGTAGCCGTCGAACTTCACCTCATGCAGCCAGTCCTGGCCCGACGGTGCGTCGCGCTCCAGCGTGGCGAGCTGCGGCTCGATGAAATCGAGCTTCTTGCCGCCGGTCTTGGCCTTGCCGGCGGCCGGCTTGTTCGAATGCCAGACCTTCGGCTTCTCGCCCTTGGCCGCCTTGCCTTCACCGACCTCCTCGATCGTCAGGCCTGATTTCACCGATTTCGGCTCGTCTTGCAGAATATCCTCGCCGGGGCGTGCGGCGGCATCGTCCGACTTGATCAGCAGCCAGTTGTCGCGTTTTTCGCCGGGCCGCGGCCGCAGCCGCACCAGGTGCCACTTGCCACGCAGCTTGTGGCCCTCGAGCTCGAAGTTGATGTGCCCCTTCGCCATCATCTTGGCCGGATCGCCCTCGGGCATCCAGGTGCCCTCGTCCCAGACGAGGACCGAGCCGCCGCCATACTCGCCCTTGGGGATGGTGCCTTCGAAGCCGGCATAGTCGATGGGATGATCCTCGACATGCACGGCCAGCCGCTTTTCGTGCGGGTCGAGGCTCGGACCGCGCGTCACCGCCCAGCTCCACAGCACGCCGTCATGCTCGAGGCGAAAATCGTAATGCAGCCTTGTGGCGGCATGCTTCTGGACGACGAAGATGCCGCCGGCCTTCTTGCCGCGCGCAACCTTGCCGGCCGGCTCGGCGGTCTTCTTGAAGTCGCGCTTCGAATGATACTGTTCGAGGCTGCTGGCCATCTCGTATCCTCAGGCCGATTTGCGCTTCGGCGCAACGCTTTTCGCCTTGGCACGTTTGGCCGCCGGCTTGGCTTTCGCCGGGGACGACTTGGTTGGCGCCGAATCCGACGACAAGCTCTTCTTCAGCGCGTCGAACAGGTTGACGACATTGGAGGGTTTGGGCGCCTCCTTGGCCTTGGGCGCCTTGTGCCCCGCCTTCTTGGCGCGGATCAGCTCGAGCAGGGCTTCCTCATATTTGTCGTCGAATTTCGAGGGATCGAACTTGGTCTTCTTCTTGTCGATGATGAGCTCGGCCAGATCGGTCATCTCCTGGTCGGTCTTCACCGCCTCGATGTCGCCAAAGACGGTCTCCGGCTGGCGCACCGTGTTGTCGTAACGCAGCGTGGTCAGCACCATGCCCTTGCCGAGCGGCTCGATGACCACCGGACGCTCGCGTCGATAAAGAACGATGCGCGCCAGCCCGGCCATCTTCTTGCCCGCCATCGCGTCGCGGATGACGGCGAACGCCTCCTCCGAAACCTTATCGGCTGGCGCGACATAGTAGGGCGTGTCGAGATAGATCTGCCGGATCGAGGATTTGTCGACGAAGCCGTCGAGGCTCATCGTGTGCGAGGTTTCGATCTGCACCGCCTCGATCTCCTCCTCCTCTATATGGACGAAGTCGCCCTTTTCGATCTCGTATCCCTTGATCTCGTCGCCGTCCTCCACCGGTTTGCCGGTCTCGGCGTCGACATAGATCCGCTTCACCGTATTGCCGGTCTTGCGGTTCAGGATGTGGAACGAGACCTTGTCGGCATGGGTGACCACGTTGGTCAGTTCGATGGCGCAGGTGACCAGCGAGAGCTTCAGATAGCCTTTCCAGGCCGGGCGCGGCGCCATGATGATTTCCCCGTGAGAAAGATCAGCTGGAACGGGCGACCACCCCGCTCGGTTCCAACCCGGTCCGGCCGGGGCCGGCGCGGTTGCCGCCGGCCCCGGCTTTCAGCCCCTATTCGGCGGCCTGCAGGTTGATCTTGCTTTCCGCGATTTCGGTCAGCTTGCGATCCGTCGCCTGCTCTTCCTTGAGATTCTTGGCCAGCACATTGGCGCAGTCGCTGCGGCCGAGCTGCTTGGCCCAGGCGATCAAGGTGCCGTAGCGGGTCATTTCATAGTGCTCGACGGCCTGCGCGGAGGCGATCAGCGCGGCATCCAGAACGTCCTTGTCGTCGACATCGCCGCTGACGTCGTCGGCCTCCTCGAGAATGCCGTCGATGGCCGGGCAGTTGACCTGCTTGGCCTTGACGCCATGCAGCTCGAACACCTGCTCGACGCGTTCGATATGGCCCTTGGTCTGCTCGAGGTGTTTTTCGAAGCCGGCCTTCAATTGCGGATCGGTTGCCTTGTCGACCATCTTCGGCAGCGCCTTCTCGATCTGCTTTTCGGCATAATAGATGTCGCGCAGCGTGTGCACGAAGAGGTCGTCCAGCGTTTTGATGTCCTTCGAAAAGAAGCCCATGATTTCAACCTTTCCATTGCTCTTGCTTGTTCGGGAGATCCCGGCCTTGCCTGGGCAGTGCCTGTGAGCCGGCAATGCCGGTTCTTGGAACTCAACGTCCATTGGTGGGGCCGGTTCCGAGCGCTCGCGGCCGCACGGCAGGAAATTCCCGGGCGGCACGAAAGTTGAAACACAAGCGCGCCAAGGCGACATTCAAACGAAACATATGTGATGCAAAAGTCACACCAACCGAAATGGTGACAAAAGGCGTCGAAACACCCCGAATCAGCCGCAATCCGGCCATGAAGCGACGGGTTTTCGACCAAAAATTAACATCACGTTCACTGAGTATTCACGCCTCGATGCTATCGTTCTCGCACTTCGGAAGGGACGTCCGAAAATCGGGACAGGGACCAGGTAAAATGAACTTCCTCACGCAACTCATCGGCTATGCCGCCGCTATCCGCGAATTCGTCGCGCCGACCTATCGGCCCGAGCGCTATTACATGCGTGGCCCCGGTCCGGCCTGCGCCCGTCGCGGCACGTCGCTGGGCGCGCACTGACCATGAGCTTCGAAAGCCGCCACAACAGCCGCATCTGCAGGCCGGACGCCGACAGCCGCGCCACCGCCTATCGCGCCGAACGCCCTGTCCTGGCCGACCGCCGGCGTGCGGCAACGCCGCGTCTTTGACGCCGCCATCGGCTGGCTTGGTGTCATAGGACATAAGCAGCCGAGGCCAGCGTGACCGCGCGTCCGCGGACGAGCCATCCCACGCAAGCCGTCCCTCTGAACCCTTCGGTGCAGCCGCTGATCCTCTTCGAGAGCGTCGCGCCTGGTTGCGGCCAATCGGATGAATGCGCGCTACCGCAGCCGGCTCAAGCGATCGGCCACACAGGGTTGGAGCACAATCGCGCCGCCCGCCGCCTTACCCAGTTCGCGGCAATCCTGGGACGTGCACAGCGTCCAGCCACCGGCCGTCGCGCCGGAGGCCGCCAGCACGAGACGGGGCTGCGGCCCGACCTTGGGCGAATAGGCCCACCAGCCATCCTTCAGCACCGCACCTTCCGGCGGCTCCATGCCGGCACCTGAGCCTTTGATACGGGCCTCGACTACTTGCAGGCCGGAGGGCGTCACCTTCCAGTCTTCCTCCCAGCGCGTCCGCTCCACCGAATGCGCCCAGGACAATGTGAAGGCGGCAACGCCGAGCGTCACGCTCTTGCCGGCGGCGAGGATGCACAGGCTCATGCGGTTTCTCGCCTGAGCAGGATCGCCGCCGCCAGCCGGGTGCCGCTTTTTGCGTTCGCCGACCTTCGCTTCGGGATCATGCCCTGGCCGGCGCCTGCCGGGCACGCCAGACATGCCAGCCGATCCAGGCCAGCGACAGCGCCCAGCCGGTCTCGTCGGTCAGCGGCACCGCCGCCACCAGCAGCACGCCGGCGGCGAAGGCGACCAGCCGTTCCCACCAGGCCATGCGCGTGGCAAGGAAGCCGACGGCGGCGGCGCCCCACAGCACGATGCCCATGCAGGCCTTGAGAACGATGTAGGCGACCTCGACGGGATAACCGAACTGGGCGGCGATCGGTCCGGCGTCCTGCAGCATCAGCGCCGGCGTGTAGACCGCCATGAACGGAACGACGAAGCCGGCAATGGCTAGTTTTGTCGCCTGGATACCGATCTTGAGGCCACTCTCCTTGGCCATGGGTGCGGCGGCAAAGGCGGCCAGCGCCACCGGCGGCGTCAGGTCGGCCATGATGCCGAAATAGAAGACGAACATGTGGCTGACCACCAGCGGCACGCCGAGCGATAGCAGCGCCGGCCCGGCCAGCGACGAGGTGATGATGTAGTTGGGGATGGTCGGGATGCCCATGCCGAGCACCAGGCAGGTCAGCATGGTCAGCACCAGCGACAGGAACAGATTGTTCTCGCCGATCGAGATGATCCAGCCGATGAAGGTCGAGGCGATGCCGGTCAGCGTCAGGGTGCCAATGACGATGCCGACGATGGCGCAGGCAATGCCGACCGGCAGCGCGTTCTTGGCGCCTTCGGCAAGCGAATCGATGCAGATCCGCAGCGTCTCGCGGCCACCCCTGAAGGCAAGGCAGGCAATGACGAGTGCGGCGATGACAAGGCTGAGGATGTTGACGCCGAATTTCATGAAGGAGGCGGCGGCAAGCCCCAGCGCCAGCCAGAAGACGACGCGGAAGGCGAGCGGCCCGATCAGCGCCGCCAGCGGCGTGCCGAGGATCAGCACGATGGTCAGCGCCAGGCCCATCGTACCGGCGAAGACCGGCGTGTAGCCGGCGAACAGCAGATAGATCAGCGCCGCCAGCGGCAGCACCAGCGGCCAGTGCTGTCGCACGGCGTCCCAGGGGTTGGGCAGGTCCGCCTTGGCCATGCCGCTCAGGCCGGCCTTGCCTGCCTCCAGATGCACCTGCCAGAAACAGGCGCCGAAATAGAGCAGCGCCGGGATGATGGCCGCCTTGACCACGTCGGCATAGGGGATGTTCAGCGTCTCGGCCATGATGAAGGCGACCGCGCCCATCACCGGCGGCATGATCTGGCCGCCCATCGATGAGGTCGCCTCGACGGCGCCGGCAAAGGCCGAGCGGAAGCCGAAGCGCTTCATCAAGGGAATCGTGAACTGGCCGCTGGCCACCACATTGGCGACGCCGGAACCGGAAATGGTGCCCATCAGCGCCGAGGACAGCACGCAGACCTGCGCCGGGCCGCCGCGCCAGGTGCCGACCAGGCCGAGCGCGAAATCGTTGAACAGCGCGATCATTCCGGCGCGCTCCAGGAAGGCGGCAAAGACGACGAAGATGAAAATATAGGCGGCCGAGACATAGATCGGCGTGCCGTAAATGCCTTCGGTGCCGTAGGCGAAGGTGTCGACCAGCTGGGCGAAGTCATAGCCGCGATGGATGAAGGGCGGCGGCAGATGATTGCCGACGAAGCAATAGGCGAGAAAGATGAAGGCGATGGCCGCCAGCGGCAGTCCCATCAGCCGGCGCGCCGCCTCGAAGACCAGCACCACCAGCACCGCGCCGACGATCAGGTCCGGCGTGGTGAGGAAGCCGGAGCGCCGGATGAGGTCGGTATAGAACACCCAATTGTACAGGCCGGTGCCGAAGCCGAGCACGCCCAGCGTCCAGAACGCGGCCTTGGCCGGCAGGTTGGTGGCGCGCAGATTGGCGATCAGGCCGAAGCCGAGCAGCAGCAGGAAGCCGACATGCATGGCCCGCACCACCTGGCTCGGCAGGCTGCCATAGGCGGCGATGTAGATCTGGAAGGCGGAAAAAGCGACCGCGATGGCGAAGGCCGCCTTGCCGGCGATGCCGTCGCCGAAACCCGGCGGCAGTCCTTCGACCTGCTCTTCGGCGACGGGGAGATGGAAGGTGGAGGATTTGCCGTCGACTGCTTCGCTCATCCGACGCACTCCAAAATGAGCGAATGATAGTGCGAGGCGCGTCGCGAAGACATCTCAGATAGTCCTCGCCTACTTCAGCAGCCCCTTCTCCTTGTAATACCGCTCCGCGCCCGGATGCAGCGGCACCGGCATGCCGTCGAGGGCCTTGGCCGGGTCGATCGCCTTGGCGGCGGCGTGCGCGGCGGCAAGCTGGTCGAGATGCTCGAACATCTGCTTGGTCATCTGGTAGGCGGTCTCATCCGAGACATCGGCACGGGTGATGAGGAAGTTGCCGACGGCGGCTGTCGCGACATCCTCTGCCTGGCCCTCATAGGTGCCCTTGGGAATGACCACCGACAGATAGGGCGAGCCGATCTTGGCGACGTCTTCGGCCGGCACCGCAACGACATTGATCGGCAGCGAGGTGGCGAGATCGCGGATCGAGGCGACGCCCAGCCCGGCCGATTGCAGCGTGGCGTCGAGCTGGCGGTTCTTGATCAGCTCGACCGATTCGGCGAAGGGCAGATATTCGACGCGGCCGAGGTCCTCGTATTTCAGCCCGGCGGCGGCGAAGATGGCCCGCGCGTTGAGCTCGGTGCCCGATGCCGGCGCGCCCACCGACAAGCTCTTGCCCTTGAGGTCGGCGAGCGTCTTGATGCCGGATTCCTGGCTGGCGACGATCTGGATGTAATTGGGATAGATGGCGGCGATGCCGCGCAGCTTGTCCAGCTTGCCGGGGAAGCCGGCCTCGGCATTGCCCTCGGCGGCCATCTTGACGGAATCGCCGAGCGCGAACGCGATCTCGCCCTTGCCCTGCTGCAGGAGGTTGAGGTTCTCGACCGAGGCCTTGGTCGCCTGCACCTGGGTGCGGGCGCCCTCGATGCCCTTGCCGTAGATTTCCGACAGTGCCACGCCGAGCGGATAATAGACGCCCGAAGTTCCGCCGGTCAGCACGTTGATGAATTCCTGCGCGGTGGCCGACACCGCGCCAAGGCCAAGGGAAAGCGCCATCGCGCCGGCAGCAACAAATTTCGTCCTGAAATTCAACATCCGGTTTCCTCCCTGAAATATTGGCCGCATCGCCTCCCTGACGCGAACCGGGCGAGTTTAGACAGCGGAGGGGAAATGCCAACCCGCAATTCCGCTCGTTAGACGAATGGTTGAGAGTGTCGCCAAACATATGCCGGCTTGCACAAGGCGCGGCCGGAGCCGAAAGTTTTTCCAGCGCCTGTCGAAATCGGCCAAGGTCGCGCGACATACGTTCGGCCCGCAACGAAGCGGCCTTCGAAACCACGGGAGAAGACCCATGCGATACATGCTTATGATTTACGCCGACGAAGCCGCGATGGCGAACGTGCCGACCGAGGCGACCTATCAGATGAGCGCCGCCTATGACGCCTACACGGAAGCGCTGAAGAAGTCCGGCACCTGGCTGGCCGGCGACAGGCTGCGCCCGAGCCAGGCGACCACCCTGGTCCGGATGACTGACGGCAAGACCAGCGTGCTCGACGGCCCCTATGCCGACACCAAGGAGCAGCTTGCCGGCTTCTACATGATCGAAGCCGAGGACGCCGACGCCGCGATCGCCTGGGCGGCGCGCTGTCCGGCGGCCAGCACCGGGACTGTCGAGGTGCGGCCGATCTGGGAAATGGCCGACTATCTGCCCAGGAAATGACGGCGTGATGGACACACGCCCCGAAATCGCCCGGGTGGCCGCCGAGACGGCCGCCCGGCAGAGCTACGGCAAGCTGGTCGCCTGGCTGGCGGCGCGCACGCGCGACGTGGCTGCCGCGGAGGATGCTCTGGCCGACGCCTTTGCGGCGGCGCTTGAACGCTGGCCGCGCTCCGGCGTGCCGGAAAAGCCGGAAGCCTGGCTGCTCGCGGTGGCAAGGCGGCGGCGTGTCGATGCGGTGCGGCGGCGGCTGACCAGCGAAGCCGGCCGCGACCATCTCAAGCTGATTGCCGAGGAGGCGGAGGCGCGCATGACCGATGAGGACCTGCCCGACGAACGATTGCGGCTGATGTTCGCCTGCGCCCATCCGGCGATCGAACCGGGCGTGCGGGCGCCGCTGATCCTGCAGACCATCCTCGGCTTCGATGCCGCGACGATCGCTTCCGCTTTCCTGCTCTCGCCGTCAACGATGGGGCAGCGCCTGGTGCGCGCCAAGAGCCGCATCCGCGAGACCGGCATTCCGTTCCGCGTACCGGAGCGAGCCGAACTCGGCGAAAGGCTGGACGCGGTGCTGGAGGCAATCTACGCCGCTTTCGCCGAGGGCTGGTCCGACCCGGCCGGTACCGAGACGCGGCGCCGGAACCTCGCCACCGAAGGCATCTGGCTCGGCCGGCTGGTGGCCTCGCTGCTGCCGCAAGAGCCGGAAGCGCTGGGCCTGCTGTCGCTGATGCTGTTCGCCGAAGCGCGCCGCGCCGCGCGTCGCGACACGGCCGGAGAGTATGTGGCGCTCGCCGAGCAGGACCATGCACTGTGGGATCACGCCCTGGTCGACGAGGCCGAAGCCCTGCTCCGCCGTGCCGCCGCCATGGGCACGATCGGCCGCTATCAGCTCGAGGCGGCGGTCCAGTCGGCGCATGTGGCGCGACGACTGAGCGGCCGCACCGACTGGGCGGCGATCCGCGCGCTCTACGAAGCGCTGTTTTCGATCGCGGGATCACCGGTCGTGGCGATCAACCGCGCGGTGGCGATCGCAGAGACCGAGGGCGCGGTGGCGGGGTTGGCGGCTCTTTACGTGCTGGGAGACGACAAGCGGCTCAATGACTACCAGCCCTACTGGGCCGCGCGGGCCGGCCTGCTGGCCAGGCTCGGCCAGGCACCGCAGGCGCTCGAGGCCTATGATCGGGCGATCGGCTTAGAGCGCGATCCGGCGGTGCGCCGCTTCCTGCAGGCAAGACGCGCCGCTCTCATCCAATGAGCTCCCGGGCGCGGGCGGCATTTCGGACCACCTCGTTCAGGCCGGCCACATCTCGTGCGACGTGTTGAGCGTCTTCATGAGCGGATGCTCGCGCAACCGCGCCCACAGGCGTTCGATACCGGGCCAGGCCGCCCGCGCCATGTCGACGTCGGGATGCCAGGCCACCAGCATGACGAGATAGATGTCGGCCAGCGACATCTGATCGCCGGCGAGCCAGTCGCGGTTGCGCAAGGCTGCATCGACGACGGCAAAACCGCGGTCCATCTCGGCGACCGCCGCCTGTTTCACCGCCTTCGTGCCCTCGGCATCCGTCGTGTAGCGATGGGCGTAGTAGAGCCGCAGCATCGCCGGGTAGAGCACCGAGGACATGAACGCCATCCAGCGCAGGAACTCCGCGCGCGCCGGTTCATCGGCGGCCGGTGCCAAGCCGGCTTGCGGGTGACGCTCGGCGAGCAGGATGCAGATCGCCGCCGATTCGGTGATAGAGCGTCCGTCCGGCAAGGTCAGCACCGGCACCTGGTTCAACGGGCTGATGGCGAGGAAGGCCGGATCGGGCGCCTCGCTCTTCAGCACGTCGATCTGCTGGAAAGGCGCATCGATCAGCGCCAGCGCCGCCTCGACGACAAAGCCGCCGCTGCCCGGACGCGTGTAGAGCTTGTACATGAAATCCTCCCCCGGCCCGAACCAGGGCGCGCTCGAGATTTGCACCGGAAGCAGGGGCTACTCAAGTCGGGTAAGGACTCCACGGCAGGTTTTTCTGGCTCAGGACGCAAAACAAGCCACGCTAGCGGGCCAGCGCCCCCCTCTGTCCTGCCGGACATCTCCCCCTCAAGGGGGGAGATCGGATGTCACGAACGTTTTCGTCAATTTTGGCGCTGAAGAAAGGACGCGGGGCTGAAACTGCCAATCTCCCCCCTGAGGGCGCTGGCCCGCCAGCGCTGCTGTTCTTGGGTATCGAAGCCTAAGCCCCCAGCCCCTCGAACAGGATCGTCGACAGATACCGCTCGGCAAAGTCGGGGATGACCACGACCAGGGTCTTGCCCTTGTTCTCCGGGCGCGAGCCGACGACGATGGCCGCCTGCAGGGCCGCGCCCGACGAGATGCCGACCGGCACGCCTTCGAGGCGGGCGATGAGGCGCGCATTGGCGACCGAATCCTCGTTCGAGACCTTGACGATCTCGTCATAGACCGTGGTGTCGAGGATTTTTGGCGCGAAGCCGGCGCCGATGCCCTGGATCTTGTGCGGGCCGGGCTGGCCGCCCGACAGCACCGGCGAGGCATCCGGCTCGACGGCGACGACATGCAGCGCGGGCTTGCGCTTCTTCAGGACCTGGCCGACGCCGGTGATGGTGCCGCCAGTGCCGATGCCGGCGATGAAGATGTCGATCCCGCCCTGGGTGTCGTTCCAGATTTCCTCCGCCGTCGTCTTGCGATGGATCTCTGGATTGGCCGGGTTTTCGAACTGCTGCGGAATGATGGCGTTGGGGATCGTCGCGGCCAGTTCGTCGGCCTTGGCGATGGCGCCCTTCATGCCTTTCGGGCCTTCGGTCAGCACCAGCTCGGCGCCGAGCAGCGCCAGCATCTTGCGGCGCTCGACCGACATTGTCTCCGGCATGGTCAGGATCAGCTTGTAGCCCTTGGCGGCGGCGGCGAAGGCGAGCGCGATGCCGGTGTTGCCGGATGTCGGTTCGATCAGCGTGGTCTTGCCGGGGGCAATCTTGCCGGCCGCTTCCAGCGCCTCGATCATCGCTACGCCGATACGGTCCTTGACCGAGGCGATCGGATTGAAGAATTCGAGCTTGGCGACCAGATTGGCGACGATGCCCTTCTCCTTGGCGAACTTGTCGAGCCGTACCAGGGGCGTGTCGCCGATCGTGTCGGTGATGGAATCGTAGATGCGCCCGCGGCCGGGCACGCGGGCTGAAGTGACGGGCTTGTTCATTGGTTTCGCTCCCTGGATTTCAGGCAATTGGCAGTAGCCGACAGAATAGGGCTTTCAACCGCGCAAGATAGGCTGCGGCTGGAAAATATCCGAGTGGGGCGCGTGCTGAAAACGCCTGGCACTCGGAAAAGCATTTCCCGAAACAGCCGAAGTAGGGAATGGTTTGGCCGAAACGACCTACTGACGAGCGGCGATCGCCGCCGCCGCGCCAACCATGAAGGCGCCGGCAGTGCGGTTCAGCACCTTCAGCGCGCGCGGCGACTTCAGGAACCAGCGCGCCTTGGCCGCCAGCGCCAGGTAAGGCACCAGCACGACGAACAGAACGACGACCGTCAGCGCGACGAGAATGCCGTAATCGGCAAGCGTGATCGTCTTCAGGTCGACGATGGTCGGCGTGATGGCGAGGTAGAAGATCATCGTCTTGGGGTTGCCGAGCGTCACGGTGAGGCCGGCGACGAAGCTCGACAGCAAGCCGCCCTTTCCCTTCCTGGCTTCGACGGTTTCAGGTGTGATGCCGGCGGTCCAGAAGCGCCAGCCGAGGAAAGCCAGGTAGGCGACGCCGGCCCATTTGATGGCCAGGAAAACCATGCCGAACTCCTGCGCCACGAAGGCGAGGCCCAGCACCACGGCGGTCAGGTAGGTGAGATCGCCCAGCATGAGTCCGAAGGACATGGCCAGCGACGAGCGAAAGCCCGAGCCCAGCGCACGCGCGACCAGCGCGGTAATGCCGGGGCCAGGAATGGCGGCGGCGATACCGAGTGCGGCACTATAGGCGAGGAATCCGGTGAGGGTCATGGCGCTGGCGTCCAAGGGCAGTCGCGCCCTTGTCGCACGAGGCGGCCTCGGGGAGAACGCCCTGAGCGCGGGATTCGCTTGCACCAGACGGCAATGGCCCGGTTCGCAAGCAAGGGTCAGGAGCGGTCGCCACTATAAGTCACGCGCCAGATCGTGCCGTTGCCGTCCTCGGAGACGATCAAGGATCCGTCGCCGGCCGCCGCAACGCCGACCGGGCGGCCCCACACCTCGCCATTGGAAACGACGAAGCCGGTCATGAAATCCTCGTATTCGCCGGTTGGCTTGCCGTCCTTGAACAGAAGCCGGACCACCTTGTAGCCGGTCCTGTTGCCGCGGTTCCACGAACCGTGCAGGGCAACGAAGGCGTCGCCTCGATACGCCTGGGGAAAGCCGGTGTCGGCGGGCAAATCCTTGCCATCGTAGAAGGCGATGTTGAGCGGCGCCGAATGCGCCTGCATCAGCACGTCGGGACTGTCAGCCTTGCCGGCGAGATCGGACCGCTCGCCCTTGTGGCGCGGGTCCTCATTGTCGCCGATATAATACCAGGGCCAGCCATAGAAGGCGCCTTCCCTGACCGATGTCGCGTATTCGGCGGGCACATTGTCGCCGAGCCCGTCGCGCTCGTTGACGACACACCATAGCGCGCCGGTCGCCGGCTGGACGGTCATGCCCGAACAGTTGCGCAAGCCGGTGGCGACTGTGCGGCCGTTCTTGCCGTCGGGATCGAAGGCCCGGACCTCGGCCCGGCCCGCCTCGGAACCCCAACTGGCGCCGAGCGGCTTAGCCTTGACCCAGGCGTCGAGCCCGCCCCTGGGCCTCTTGCCCATGTCCTCGGCGACATTCGAGCCGGAGCCGACGGAAAGATAAAGTGTCTTGCCGTCGGGCGAGAAGGCGATGTCGCGGGTCCAGTGGTGGGTCGAAGGAATGTCGGCGACGATGGTTTGCGGCTCGCCCGAGGCCTTCAGGTCGCCATTGCCGTAGGCAAAACGCACGATGCTGTCGCTGTTGGCGACGTAGACCCATTGCGGGTCCTTGCCCGGGGGATAGAAGGCAATGCCATAGGGCCGGTTGAGACCGCCGGCAAAGATGCTTTTCTCAGCGGCTTTCGCGCTGCCCTTCGCCAGGCGATAGAGGCGGAGCTGGTTGGCCTTGCTGTCGGCAATGAACAGGTCGCCATTGGGCGCGATGCGCACGACGCGCGGATTGTCGATCCCCGAGGCGATCAACTCGGCCGAAAACCCCGGCGGCAAATGCGGCTTTGCGTCCGCCGGCATGTCGATCACGCCGGCGCTGTTGGAGGCGGATTTGGTGACATAGGGTTTCGGCAGGTCTTCCGGCTTGATCAGCCGGCGCACGCCGGGCCTGTCCGCCCGCCAGTCGCCGAAGGCGGCCGGGCCTTTGAGCACAGGCTGATCGGCTTGCTGGGCGAGCGCCGCGGTCGTGACAAACAGTGCGGACAGCGCCAGTCCGGCCAATCGCATCACTTCCTCCAATCCGTCATGAAGGAAAGCAACGATCGGTTTGCCCGTGGGTTCCGTTCGCACGATGCGCAAAACTTCTCGGATCAGGTCCCGGCAGCGTAAAAATCGTCGTCCAGGCGTTTTTCCAATTCAACGAGATCGGCCGGCAATGGCAGGCCCATGGCGCGCATCTCGCGCAGTTTTTCGCGCAGCTGTTCCTGAATTTCGTGCTGGTCCTCCGGCTGGTTGACCATCTCCTCGAGCAGCAGACTGATCTGGGCCTTGAACGATTCCAGCGCCATTCTTTTTCTCCTTTGCAGCCTGTCTGGATTACGGTCCCGCCAGGAAAGTCGTTCGCGGTCGAATTCCGGCATGGAAACCAAAGCAATAATTCCTCGAACTCCTTACCTCAGCATGCGGGAAATCAGCTGTGCCGTATAATCCACCATCGGCACGATGCGGGCATAGTTCAGCCTTGTCGGGCCGATGACGCCGAGCGCGCCGACGACGCGGGCGTCCTTGTCGCGATAGGGCGCCACCACCAGCGACGAGCCCGACAGCGAGAACAGCTTGTTTTCCGAGCCGATGAAGATGCGCACGCCCGATCCCTGCTCGGCGAGGTCGAGCAATTGGATCAGCCCGTCCTGCGTTTCCATGTCCTCGAACAGGTGGCGCAAGAGTTCGATGTCGGCCTGGGCGGTGACGTTTTCCAGCAGATTGGCGCGGCCGCGCACGATGAGCCGCGCCGGCAGGCCGCTTTCGGCACCCGCCCACACCGCAAGTCCCTTCTCGACCAGGTCCTGCGACAGCGTGTCGAGGGCGGCTCTCGTCTCTTCCTTGATGCGGGCGATCTCGGTGCGCGCCTCGGCCAGCGTGCGGCCACGGATATGCGCGTTGAGGAAATTCGAGGCCTCGTGCAATTGCGAGACGGTGATGCCGGCGGGCAGCTCGACGACGCGGTTCTCGACGTCGCCATTCTGCGACACCAGCACGGCAAGCGCCTTGGTCGGCTCCAGCTGGATGAATTCGATATGCTTGAGCGCCACCTCGTTCTTGGCCGCCAGCACCAGGCCGGCGCCGCGTGACATGCCCGACAGCATCTGGCTGGCCTCGGTCAGCATATGCTCCAGCGTCGCGCCGGAGCCGGAGGCCCGCACCTGCGCCTCGATGGTACGACGCTCCTCGTCGGAGAGGTCGCCAAGCTCCATGAAGGCATCGACGAAGAAACGCAGGCCAGCCTGGGTCGGCAGGCGCCCGGCCGAGATGTGCGGCGCGTAGATCAGCCCGAGATGCTCGAGGTCGCTCATCACGTTGCGGATGGTGGCGGGCGACAGCGAGGACGGCAGGATGCGCGACAGGCTGCGCGAGCCCACGGGTTCGCCGTCCCGCAGATAGGAATCGACGATGCGCCGGAAGATGTCGCGCGAGCGCATGTCGAGTGACTGAAGAGCCAGCGACTGCGAGGCGGGATCGACTGCCTTGGTCATTCGGCTAAAAACCTCCGGTTCAAGGATATAGACTTCGGTGGGCCGCGCGCAACCCGGTGTCTGTGTCGGGTCACCGCCCCTTTTCCTTTGCGCCATGGGCTTGGTGGGGCTACAAGCCGGCCACGATTCAAAAAATGACAAGAAAGCAGGCCGAATGCGCCCCTCCAAACGCCAATTCGACGAAATGCGCGCCATATCCTTCGAGCGCGGCGTCTCCAAGCATGCCGAAGGCTCGTGCCTGGTGAAGTTCGGCGACACGCATGTCCTGTGCACCGCCAGCCTTGAGGAAAAGGTGCCTGGCTGGATGCGCAATTCCGGCAAGGGCTGGGTGACGGCCGAATATGGCATGCTGCCGCGCTCGACCGGCGAGCGCATGCGCCGCGAGGCCTCCGCCGGCAAGCAGGGCGGCCGCACGCTGGAGATCCAGCGGCTGATCGGCCGTTCGCTACGCGCCGTGGTCGACCTGCAGGCGCTGGGCGAACAGCAGATCACCGTCGACTGCGACGTCATCCAGGCCGATGGCGGCACCCGCACCGCGTCGATCACCGGCGGCTGGGTGGCGCTGTATGACTGCCTGCGCTGGATGGAAGCGCGGCAGATGGCCAGTGTTTCGAAAGTGCTGAAGGATCATGTCGCGGCAATTTCCTGCGGCATCCATGACGGCCAGCCGGTCATCGACCTCGACTATATCGAGGATTCCTCGGCCGGCACCGACGCCAATTTCGTCATGACCGGCAAGGGTGGCATCGTCGAGATCCAGGGCACCGCCGAGGGCGAGCCTTTCTCCGAAGAGCAGTTCGCGGCCTTGATGGGCCTGGCCAAGAAGGGCATTTCCCGGTTGGTCAGCCTGCAGCAGATGGCGGTGGCTTAGTTTATTCATGCGGAGCCTGGGCACCCCCCTCTGCCCTGCCGGGCATCTCCCCCGCAAGGGGGGAGATCGGATGTTGTCGAGAGCTTCGCCAATAATCAGCATAGAATACCATGAGCTGGCGCTCACGCTGCCAATCTCCCCCCTTGCGGGGGAGATGGCCGGCAGGCCAGAGGGGGGTGCCTCGTGACTCCCTCTGCCATTCTTGAATCCGCCCTCTATGTCACCGACCTCGCTGAAGCAGAGGTCTTCTACACCGATATCCTCGGCCTCACCCTGCTCGGCAAGGTAGAAGGCCGCCACCTTTTCTTCCGCTGTGGCCCGGGCGTGCTGCTGATCTTCAACGCCGAGGCGACCAAGATTCCGCCCGCGCCCGATGCGCGACTGAAAGTGCCGCCGCACGGCGCGGTCGGCGAAGGCCATCTGTGCTTTGCCGCGACCGCCGCTGAAATCGAGCTTTGGAAAACCCATCTCTTGGCGAAGAAAATCGCCATCGAAAGCGAATTCGAATGGCCGCAAGGCGGCCGTTCGATCTATATACGCGACCCTTCGGGCAATTCGATCGAGTTCGCCGAGCCGAGAATCTGGGGCCTTTGATGCATTCGCTTAATGGCAAGAAGATCGTCGTCGCCAGCCACAATGAAGGCAAGCTGCGCGAGTTCGCCGAGCTGATGGGACCGTTCGGCTTCGAGGCGAAATCGGCCAAGGCGTATGGCCTGCCCGAACCGGACGAAACCGGCACCACCTTCGAGGAAAACGCCTACATCAAGGCCTTTGCCGCCGCAAAGGCGACCGGCCTGCCGGCACTGTCGGACGATTCTGGCCTGTGTGTCGACGCGCTCGACGGCGCGCCCGGCGTCTATACCGCGAACTGGGCCGAGACTCCGGACGGTTCGCGCGATTTCGCCATGGCCATGCAGCGCACCGAAGTGGCGATGCAGGAAGTCGGCGCGGCCACGCCCGAACGGCGCACGGGCCGCTTTGTCGCCGTCATCTGCCTCGCCTTTCCCGATGGCGAGGCCGAATATTATCGCGGCGAGGCCGAGGGCACGCTGGTCTGGCCGCCGCGCGGCGAGCTCGGCTTCGGCTACGATCCGGTGTTTTTGCCCAATGGCTTCGACAAGACCTTCGGCGAGATGAGCGCGGAGGAAAAGCACGGCTGGGAACCCGGCCAGGCGACGGCGCTGTCGCACCGCGCCCGCGCCTTCCAGAAATTCGCCCAGGCCCGGCTTGGTTCGGTGAGGCTTGGCTCGGCATGATCGGACCCGGCACCACCATGGCGCTCGACCGCGGTCCCGGCTTCGGCGTCTATGTCCATTGGCCGTTCTGCGCGGCCAAGTGCCCCTATTGCGACTTCAACAGCCATGTCCGCCACCAGCCGGTCGACCAGGAGCGCTTCGCCGCCGCCTTCGAGGCCGAGTTGGCGACGATGCGCCAGCGCACCGGGCCGCGCGAAGTGACCAGCATCTTCCTCGGCGGCGGCACGCCGTCGCTGATGAAGCCGGAAACCGTGGCCAGGGTTCTGGACGCCGTGGCTGGGAATTGGACGGTGCCTGACGGCATCGAGGTGACGCTCGAGGCCAACCCGTCCTCGGTCGAGGCGGAGCGGTTTCGCGGTTATCGCGCCGCCGGTGTCAACCGCGTCTCGCTCGGCGTGCAGGCGCTGAACGACAAGGATTTGCGCTTTCTCGGCCGGCTGCACAATGTAAGGGAAGCCTTGCACGCCATCGGGCTCGCGCGCGAAATCTTTCCGCGGCTCTCCTTCGACTTGATCTATGCGCGGCCCGGGCAGACGCCGGAGGATTGGCAGGCGGAACTCGACCAGGCGATCGGCCATGCCGCCGACCACCTGTCGCTCTACCAGCTCACCATCGAGGAAGGCACGCCCTTCCATGCGCTGCACGCGGCGAAGAAATTTGCCATTCCCGACAATGACCACGCCGCCGATCTCTATGCACTGACGCAGGAAGTCACGTCGGCGCACGGCCTGCCGGCCTACGAGATCTCCAACCACGCCAGGCCGGGCGCCGAGAGCCGGCACAACCTGACCTACTGGCGCTACGGCGAATATGTCGGCGTCGGCCCCGGCGCGCATGGCCGCTTTGTCGAGAACGGCCACCGTGTGGTGACCATCGCCGAACGGATGCCGGAGACCTGGGCCAATCTGGTCGAGGCCAAGGGCCATGGCATCACCGGCGGCGAGCTGCTGACGCGCTCCGAAGAGGCGGACGAGTTTCTTTTGATGGGGCTGAGGCTCGCCGAAGGCATCGACCTCTCGCGCTACGAGGCCTTCTCCGGGCGCGGGCTGTCGAGCGCTCGCCTGTCGGTGCTGCAGGGCGAGGGCCTGGTGGCGCCGATCGGCAACGCCCGCCTGCGCGCCACGCCGGCCGGCATGATCGTGCTCGACGCCGTGGTCGCGGACTTGGCGCGCTAAACCTTGAAAAACGTCCTCTTCGTCTGCAGCCAGAACTGCTTGCGCAGCCCGACCGCCGAGCAGGTGTTTTCCACGCGGCGCGACATCGAAGTCGCGTCGGCTGGCACCAATCATGACGCCGACACGCCGCTGACGCACGAGCTCGTCGGCTGGGCGGACATCATCTTTGTCATGGAGAAAACCCACCGGACGAAACTGCAGAAGCAGTTCAAGGCCAGCCTGAAGGCGGCCAAGGTGATCTGCCTCGATATCCCCGACGATTATGAATTCATGGACCCGGAGCTGATCGCGCTTCTGAAGGCGCGCGTGTCCCGGTATCTGGACTGAGCGCTTGCATTCGCTCCTTCGCCTTCGGCCGAACACCGTTGACCCCGAAGCCCATCTGCCCGAATTGTAGCCCCCGATCCTTCCGGCTCCGGACGCCATGGCCACGCGCGAACCACCCAAACCCACGGACGCCCCGCTCACCTTCGCGGTGCTGGTGTTCCCCGGCTTTCCGATGATGGCGTTCAGTTCCGTCATCGAGCCGCTGCGCGCCGCCAACATACTGGCGAAGCGGGAATGCTACCGCTGGATCATCGTCGGGGCGACGGAAGGGACGGTCGAGGCCTCGAACGGCGTCGTCATCCAGCCAGGCTTTTACGCCGAGGCAGCGCCCAAGGTCGACCGCATCGTGGTCTGCTCGGGCGGCGACGCCGATCATCTGATCGCCGAGGACGCCGCGAGCTGGATCCGCCGCAGCCTGCGCAATGGCGCCCATATCGGGGCCGTGGCGGATGCGGCGTTCTTCCTGGCACGCGCGGGCCTGCTCGACGGCCATGCCTGCACCTTGCACTGGACCAGCCAGGCCGCCTTCACCGAGGCGTTCCCCAACATCGAGCTGCGCCGCGATCTCTACGTCATCGACCGCAAGCGTTTTACCTCGGCCGGCGGCGTCGGCAGCCTCGACATGATGCTGGAGATCATCACCCGCGACTACGGCGCCGAGCTTGCCGCGGGCGTCGCCGAGTGGTTCGTGCACAGCCAATTGCGCTCGAGCGTCGACCGCAAGCTGATGCCGCTGCGCCTGCGCACCGGGGTCCAGAACGAACTGGTGCTGTCGGCCATCGCCATCATGGAAGACGCGGTGGAGGAGCGGCTCGGCATGGCCGAGCTGACGGCGAAGCTCGGCGTTTCCTCCGACAAGCTCGAGCGCTCGTTCCGCTCCGAACTCGCCATCTCGCCCAACGGCTATTATCGACGGCTCAGGCTGAAACGCGCCGCCGACCTGCTGGCGCATTCGACGCTTGCCGTGCGCGACGTGGCGCTGGCCTGCGGCTTTGCCTCGATGTCGAGCTTTGCCCGGGCTTTTCGAGAGGAGCATGGCCATGCGCCGAAGATGGCGAGAAGGCATTAGGGGCCGCGTTCTACGAGGGCCCCCTCATCCGGCCGCTCCGCGGCCACCTTCTCCCCGGTGGGGAGAAGAGGTTGGCGCCGGCGCCGGTAGTCTCCTCTCCCCCTCGGGGAGAGGTCAGCCGAGTGAAGCGGAGGCTGGGTGAGGGGCAGCGCCACGCATTCCAGAGCGGTATCCCGCGCAACCCACGCGGTTTTCCGCACAATCATCCCGCTCCTCCTGCGCCATGGTCGAATCAGCAACCCACCCAAGGCCAGACCCCATGAGCATCGTCGTATTCGACCCCGACAGCACCGAGGACGTCGACTTTCAGGACCGCATGCGCCACCCGGCGGCGGCCGATCCGGCCGGCGGCATGTGGCTGTCGGACACCGAGCCGTCCTTCATCGATGCCGATGCCCTGCGCAAAGGCCGGCTCAACAAACTGCGCGGCTGGATGCGCGAGGCCGGCTATGGCGGCGTCGTTTTGTTCGACCCCTACAACCAGCGCTATGCCACCGGCTCACGCAATATGTTCGGCTATTTCCTGCGCAACTCGACCCGTTATTTCTTCATTCCGGCCGACGGTCCGATCGTGCTGTTCGAATATCCGCAGAGCTACCATGTCTCCATGGTGCTCGACACGATCGACGAGGCGCGTCCTTCCAAGCTTGTCTGGTCTTCCGTGTCGGGCCGCGACGACGAAACCGCCGGTCCCTTCGCCGACGAGATCGCCGAGCTGCTGAGAAAGCATGGCGGCGGCTCGATGAAGCTCGGGCTCGACCGCTGCAGCCATCTGCAGGCCCTGGCGCTTGAAAAGCGCGGCTGCGAGGTTCGCGATTGCCAGGGCGAGATCCTCGCCGTGCGCGCGGTCAAGACGCCGGAGGAGGTCAAATGCCTGCTGGCCTCGATGGCCGGCGCCGAAGCCGCCGTCTATGCGGTGCGCGAAGCGATCAAGCCCGGCGTTTCCGAGAACGAGCTGTTCGCCATCATGTATGGCGAGGTCATACGCCAGGGCGGCGAGTTCATCGAAACGCGGCTGCTGACCTCGGGCCAGCGCACCAATCCGTGGTTCAATGAAGCCAGCGGCCGCAAGATCAGGCCCGGCGAATTGCTGGCGCTCGATACCGACACGATCGGCTGTTACGGTTATTATTCGGATTTTTCGCGCACCTTCCGCTGCGGGCCGGGCAGACCGACCCCTTATCAGAAATCGCTCTACCGCATGGCGCACGATCAGGTTCAGCACAATATTTCGATCGTGAAGCCCGGCATGACGTTCCGCGAGATCGCCGAGAAGGCGTGGAAAATTCCGGACCGCTTCGTCGACCAGCGCTACACCTCGGTCATGCACGGCGTCGGCATGCATGGCGAGACACCATTCATCGCGCATGCCATGGATTACGAGACCTATGGCCGCGACGGCCATATCGTGCCAGGCATGGTGGTGAGCGTGGAAAGCTATATTGGCGAGAAGGGCGGCCGCGAAGGCGTCAAGCTGGAGGACGAAATCCTGATCACCGAGACCGGCACCGAGCTTCTGTCGCGCTTTCCGTATGAGGATGAGTTTCTGGAGAAAGAGATTTGATGGTGGTCTCCGCCGCTGGCCTACACGCGGTACTGCCAGCATTAGAGATTAGCCGCCACGCCTCTCGCTTCGTCATCCTAGGGCGGAGCAAGGTGCGAAGCGACGCGGCGCAGACCCTAGGATCCGCTCCGCTGCATCCTTCGACAAACATCACGGCATGGATTCCAGGGTCTTCGCGACGCCGCTTCGCGGCTGCTGCGCCCTGGAATGACGAAGTCGCGGGGCCTTTTCGGACAATCGTCCAAGCCTGCGCCAGCAGAGAAACAGCGTCAGCCGGAAAACCCTCCGCATGAAAGCCCCCATTTCCATCCGCCCCGACACGGTGGCCGCTGTGTTCATCGACCTGCAGGAAGAGCACCGGCGGGACAAGCGCTACCTTGTCGAGGGCTATGAAAAGATCCTCGGCAACGTCCAGCGCCTGCAGGCGGCGGCGCGTCAAAACCATGTGCCGCTTCATCACTGGGCCTATATCGTCGATCTCGACAGCCAGGACCGGCCCTTTCATCCGGTCGGCGAAGACGGCAAGTCGGCCTTTTCCGACAAGAGCGACCCGCTGACCGAAATCTGCCACGAGGTGGCGCCGGCGAATGGCGAGGCGCTGCTGATCAAGGCCGAGGCCAGCGCCTTCCGCTCCGGTCCGGCTGGCGACCGGCTCAAGGCTTCCGGCATCGAATGGCTCGTCATGGCTGGCGTGTGGACAGAGGCCTGTATCGACGCGTCGGTCAGGGATGCCGTGGCAAGGGGCTTTCGCGTGCTTTTGGTCAAGGATGCCTGCGGCAGCGGCAGCGCGGCCATGCACCAGACCGGCATCCTCAACCTTGCCAACCGGCTCTATGGCGGCGCGGTTACCGACACCGACGGCGCCTGCCGGCTACTGGCCGGCGAGCCGGTCACCGTCTGGCAGGTCGAAGGCTCGGTACCCCTGCGCTTCACTTTTGAAAACGCCGCCCGTCTCTATGCCGAGCTTTGACCTGCCCCTCGGATTGAAATGACCAGCCGCGGCAAATGTGGACCATGGCTCGACCCGGCGCTCTGGGCCTATATCGACAGCGTCAACGCCTGGTACCCGCCGGAGATCGCCGGCCTGCCCATCGACAAGCAGCGCGCGGTCTATGCGAGGATGTGCCGGGCCTTCCACCAGGGCCGTCCGCCCGGGGTCAAGGCCACCGACAGCCTGGTCGCCGCTTCGAACCATGATATCCCGGTCCGCCGTTACCGGCTCGCCGGCGCCACACCGCGCGCAACAGTGCTCTATTTCCACGGCGGCGGTTTCATCCTCGGCGGGCTCGAAAGCCATGACGACATCTGCGCCGAAATCTGTGCCGGCACCGGCTTCGACGTTGTGTCGGTCGATTACCGGCTGGCGCCCGAGCATCTCCACCCCGCCGCCTTCGACGATGCGCTGGTGGCTTTCGAATGGGCGGCGGCGACCAGCGAGCCGCCGCTCGTGCTCTGCGGTGAAAGTGCGGGCGGCAATCTGGCGGCGGCGGTGGCACAGGCCACGCGTCGCCATCCGCGCGCCGCGATCGGCCAGGTGCTGATCTATCCCGATCTCGGCGGCAACGAGGCGATCGGCTCCTACGTGGAACATGCCGATGCGCCGCTGCTGTCGACAAGCGACGCCGCCTTCTACCGCGACGTCCGCTCAGCCCGGAAGCAATCGCCCGGCGATCCGACCTTCGCGCCGCTGCGCGACCGCGACTTTTCCGGCCTGCCGCCGACGGTGATCATCACGGCCGAATGCGATCCGCTGTCGTCGGACGGCAAAGTCTATCGCGACCATATCCTGGAGGCCGGCGGCAAGGCCTGGTGGCATGAGGAGCCCCGCCTCGTGCACAGTTTCCTGCGCGCCCGCACGACCGTGCCGGCCGCTGCGGAGGCTTTTGCGCGCATCATTGCGGCCGTTGCCGCGCTGGGCCGGGGGGAATGGCCCTACTGAGGCCGCTTCTCGGATGGCTCTATGATGACAGCGCCTGGGCTGCTTCCTGGGGGGAGGCTTTCAGCCACAGCGCCTTTTCGCCGAGCGTCGCGACCATGGCGGCGTGCGCCGCGCGCTCCGTTTCGGTCAGGCGGGGCAGCAGCGGCGCCGGGCGCTCGGCAACGATGATCTCGATATGCCTGACATTGTTGCCGCCCTGGGCCGGAGCGGTGGCGCTGTCGAGGATCAGTGCGGCCTGCTTGCCGCCGATCAGCTCGATATAGACTTCCGCCAGCAATTCGGAATCGAGCAGGGCACCGTGCTTGGTGCGCTTGGTGTTGTCGATGCCGTAGCGCCGGCACAGCGCGTCGAGCGAATTGGGTCCCATCGGGTGCTTGCGGCGCGCCAGGGCCAGCGTGTCGACGACAAGCCCGTTATCGACAGGCGGGTGGCCGAGCCGTCCGAATTCGACATTGAGGAAGCCGATATCGAAGGTGGCGTTGTGGGCGACCAGCTTGGCGCCTTCCGTGAATTTCAGCCATTCCTCGGCAATTTCGGCGAAGCTCGGCTTGCCCGCGAGATCGGCCGCGCTGATGCCGTGCACGGACTGCGCCTCGGCATGGATCGCGCGGCCTTGCGGGTTGATATAATGATGGAAGGTCCTGCCGGTCGGAAAGCGATTGACCAGCTCGACGCCGCCAAGCTCGATGACGCGGTCGTCACGCGAATCGAGGCCGGTGGTTTCCGTATCGAAAATGATCTCACGCATCGAATCAGGTCGCTCCTGGGAGCAGAATCGCCAGACCGGAACAAAATGGCAATGGGCAATGCTGACGGCCTGCCGTCAGCAGCCCGACTTATCCCTTGATTTCGGCAATGATCGAAGCAACCGCCGCACGCGCGGCGTCCAGCCCCTCGCCGGTGTCGATGACGAAATCGGCCAGCCGGCGCTTTTCGGCATCCGGCACCTGCCTGGCCAGAATCGACGCCAGTTTTTCTTCGCTCATGCCAGGCCGCGCCAGCACGCGCTGGCGCTGGACTTCGGCCGGCGCCGTCACCACGACGACCTTGTCGACGCGGCCACGGCCGCCGGTTTCGAACAGCAGCGGGATGTCGAGGACCACGATCGATTCGCCCGCTGCACGATGCCTGGCCAGGAAGGCATCGGCATCGGCACGGACCAGCGGGTGGATGATGGCTTCGAGTTTTTTCAGGGCCGCGGCATCGCCGAGCACGCGAGCGCCGAGTTTTGCGCGGTCGACGCTTCCGCCAACCGTGGTGCCGGGAAAGGCGGCCTCGACCAGCGGGGCGACCTTGCCTGCATAGAGGCGGTGCACCGTCTCGTCGGAATCATGCACCGGAACGCCTGCCTCGGCGAACATCCTGGCCGTGGTCGACTTGCCCATGCCGATCGAGCCGGTAAGGCCGAGCACGATCATGATTTCGGCACCCGGGATTTGGGCAACAGATCGGCAACGATGAGTGCGCGCAGTTCAGCCGTCACCTTCGGCCTGACGCCGAACCAGCGTTCGAAGCCGGGCACCGCCTGGTTGAGCAGCATGCCGAGCCCGTCGACCGTCTTCAGCCCCCGTGCCCGCGCGGCGGCGAGCAGTGGGGTCTCGAGCGGCACATAGACGATGTCGTTGACCACGGCGTGGGCGGGCAGACCCCTGGGGTCGGCGGCCAGATCCCCGTTGCCCTGCATGCCCAGCGCCGTGGTGTTGACCAGCAGGCCGGCGTCGCGCAGCAATTCGCCGGTCGCCGCCAATGGATGCGCGGACACCCCGGCGCCAAAGCGGTCGCGCAATTCGATTGCCCGGGCGAGCGTGCGATTGACGATGCGGATATCACCGAGGCCGCGCGCCTTCAGCGCATGGATGACGGCACGGGCGGCGCCCCCGGCACCCAGCACCACGGCAGGGCCATTGGCCGCCCAGCCCGGAGCGTGGTCGTCGAGATTGGCGGCAAAGCCGTGGCCGTCGGTGTTGCCGCCCCACAAAGTGCCGTCCTCGAACCAGAGCGTGTTGACGGCGCCGATCTCGTCGGCCGCATGGTCGCGGCGCGCGACCCCGGCAAAAGCCGCCTCCTTGTGCGGGATGGTGACGTTGCCGCCTCGATAACCGTTCGCCTGCAGCGTCGCCAGGAATTCGGCGAAATTTTCGGGCGCCACATCGATCGCCTGATAAGTGCCATCAATGCCATGCTCGGCCAGCCAGTGACCGTGGATCATCGGCGAGCGCGAATGTTTTATGGGGTGGCCGGTGACGAAGGCCTTTTTCGGGATTTCAGCCATCGATGGCTCCCAGTGCGCGCAGTTCCGCCAGCAACGGCAGCAGCGGCAGCCCGACAATGGTAAAATGGTCGCCTTCGATTTTTTCGAACAGCTGGATGCCTTCGCCCTCGACCTGGTAGGCGCCGACACTCGACAATGCCTTGACGCCGACCCGGGCCAGATGCCGGCCGATGAAGGCGGGGTCGAGCTTGCGCATGGTCATCGAGGCGATGCCGACATGGCGCCACAGCACCTTGCCGTCGCGCACCAGAACGGCGGCGCTGTTGAGCTGATGGGTCTTGCCCGACAACGCCAGGAGATGGCGGCGCGCGCCCTCCATGTCGGCCGGCTTGTGGAAGACCTCGTCGCCGAGCGACAAAGTCTGGTCGCAGCCAAGCACCAGTGCCCCGGGCCGGCGCTCGCTGACTTCGGTGGCCTTGGCTTCGGCGAGCACCAGCGCGACGTCCTCGGGCGAGGCGCCGCTGTCCTGCAACGGCGCTTCCAGCGCCCGCTCGTCCAGCGTCGCGGGAACCGCCTCGATGTCGACGCCGGCATCGACCAGCATCGCCTTGCGGAAAGGACTGCCTGAAGCGAGGACGATTTTTTCTGTCATGATCTTTCGCCTGTTACCCGTCATTGAGTTGCTGGCTGGGTGGGACGCTAGCGGCCGCCGCACCCCTTGGCCACTGTAACGGCATGGATCCTAGGGTCTGCGCGACGGAGCTTCGCTCCTGCTTCGCCCTAGGATGACGAATGCATTGCGATCCACGGCTAATCTCAACGGCCGGAGATTTGCAGTTGTGTCGCCGTATAAGAAGTGACGATGCTGGCAAGTCATAAAACCTTCGAGATTAGCCGAGACAATCATCCCTTCGTCATCCTAGGGCGAAGCAAGGAGCGAAGCGACGCGGCGCAGACCCTAGGATCCATGCCGTGACCTTTCGAACCACGCAGCGGTTCTGTTGGCAGGTTGGCGCACGGTTCCAATTATCTGTTCTTCCCCCGCAGGGCAACGATCGCCGCCGCCGTTTCCTCGATCGAGCGGCGGCTGACGTCGATCATCGGCCAGCCATGGCGGGTGCAGATCTGGCGGGCATAGGCGAGTTCCTCGTTGATGGCGGCGCGGTCGACATACTCGGTCGGCACATAGGTGCTCGAATTGCCGAGGATGCGGTTCTGGCGCACATGCGAGATGCGCTCGGCGGTGGCGATCAGCCCGACGACCAGCGGCGCCCTGGCGTTGACCAGGCTTTCTGGCACCGGCACGCCGAGCACGATCGGGATGTTGGCGGTCTTGATGCCGCGGTTGGCGAGATAGATGCTGGTCGGCGTCTTCGAGGTGCGCGATATGCCGATCAGCACGACATCGGCGTCATCCATGTTTGCCGGCAGCTGGCCGTCATCATGGTCCATGGTGAAATTGAGCGCGTCGATGCGCCGGAAATATTCGGCATCGAGAACATGCTGGGCGCCGACGCGGCGGCCGGCCGGCGTCCCGAGATAGGACTGGAAGACCGTCAGCACCGGCTCCAGCACGGACACGCAGGGCAGGCCCATGGCCGCGCAGCGTTCGTCGATGCCGCGTGCCAGCTTCTGGTCGACCACCGTGTAGAGGATGATGCCCGGCTCCTCCTCTATGTCCTCGAAGACCTTGGCTATCTGCTTTTCGGTGCGGATGAGCGGGTAGATGTGCTCGATGGCGCGTGCGTCCTTGTATTGCGCTGAAGCCGCGCGGCCGGCGGCGAGCAGGGTTTCGCCCGTGGCATCGGAAATCAGATGCAGGTGAAAGAAGCTCTGGGGTTTGTTCACAGGGATCACCTGGGGCTGTGGGCGGATGTGGATAAGATCGGACGGGCCGACGGGCCGGCCGAAGGCGACTGTATCAGATGCCGGTTTGTCCACAATTCGATGCGCTGTCAGCTTCTCCTGGCGGCTGGGGACAAGTCCGTGGACGAAGCATTTTGCCTTTTGCTCGTCCACAGGGCAGGTCTCCAGGGCATCAGACCTAGCGCATTGACTCCAGTGGCGGATTCCTGATTGTCCCCAGAACCCTGCCAGCCGCGATCGGTAGTGCGCGACAATATGCTTGCTGGCGTTTTGGCGGCCAAAGCGGGACAGGTGACAACCACCACAACCAACAGACTCTTAGAATCAGAAGACTCTTTTAAAATAAGATATTTGATTAAGAGGAAGCCGGGAGAGGCGAGCGCTCGATGCCTGCAAGACGGATCATGCTGGATGTGCTGAAAGGCGAGGCGGTGTTTCCTCCTCCGCTCTGGATGATGCGACAGGCCGGGCGCTATCTGCCGGAATATCGTGAGACGCGAAGACGGGCCGGCTCGTTCCTTGATCTCTGCTACGATCCCGAGCTTGCCGTGGAAGTGACGCTGCAGCCGATCGAGCGCTTTGGCTTCGACGCTTCGATCGTGTTTTCGGACATCCTTGTCGTTCCCCATGCGCTTGGCCGCGACGTGCGCTTCGAGGAAGGGCGTGGGCCGCTCCTGACGCCGATTTCGGCGGCCGAGATTCCGGCGCTGGGAAGCGATGTGTTTCACGTGAATCTCGAACCGGTCTACGAGACGCTTCGCCGGCTGCGGGCGAAATTGCCCGACGAAACGACGCTGATCGGCTTTTGCGGCGCCCCGTGGACGGTGGCGACCTATATGATTGCCGGCCACGGCACCCCGGACCAGGCGCCGGCGAGGCTGTTCGCCTACCGCGAGCCGGCGGCGTTTCGGCAGCTGCTGAAAGTGCTCGCCGACCATTCGGCGTCCTATCTGATCCGGCAGATCGAGGCCGGTGCGGATGTCGTGCAGATTTTCGATTCATGGTCGGGGGTGCTCGACGATGCCTCGTTCGAACGCTTCTGCGTCGAGCCGGTGGCCGAGATCGTCAGGCAGGTTCGGGCGGCCCATCCCGGCGTGCCGATCATCGGTTTTCCCAAGGGCGCCGGCGCCCGCTACCAGAGCTACCGCGAGAAGACCGGCGTGACGGGGCTGGGCATCGACTGGACGGTGCCGCTGGAGGCCGCGAAGGCGTTGCAGCGGCAAGGCGCCGTCCAGGGCAATCTCGATCCGTTGCGGCTGGTCGCCGGCGGCCAAGCGTTGGCCGATGGCGTCGAGGCGATCCTCCAGGCGCTGGGGAACGGGCCGCTGATCTTCAATCTCGGCCACGGCATCACGCCGGAGACGCCGGTGGCGCATGTCGAGGCGATGGTGAAACAGGTTCGGAGCGCGGCACGCTGATGGCTGACAGAGATAACACCAACAGCACCGGCCAGGCGATGAAGCGCATGGTCGTTGGCATCGCTGTCCTGATTGTTCTTACCGCGCTTTTGTTTTTCTTCGCGCCGGAAAGCTTCTACCCCTGGGCAAAGGCGATCCATATCCTCGCCGTCATCTCCTGGATGGCCGGGATGCTTTATCTGCCGCGGCTGTTTGTCTATCACGTCGATGCGCAGAAGGGCTCCGTGCAGTCGGAGACTTTCAAGGTGATGGAGCGGCGTCTGCTGCGCGGCATCATCAATCCGGCGATGATCCTCACCTGGGTGTTCGGGCTGTGGCTGGCCTGGAAGATCTTTGCGTTCCAGGGCGGCTGGCTGCATGCCAAGATCGGCCTGGTGCTGGTTTTGTCGGGCATTCACGGCTATCTGGCCGGCGCGGTGCGCAAATTCGCCGAAGACCGCAACGAAAAACCGGCACGGCACTGGCGGATCGTCAATGAGATCCCCACATTGCTGATGGTCGCAATCGTGATCCTGGTCGTCGTGAAGCCCTTCTGAGGCTTCATCGGACCCGCTCAAAAGGCGGCTTGCTCTTTCAGCCGACCGACGATACAAGACGGGTCTTCCTTCCCGTCATGCGCCGCCCGTCATTGCTTTCGGCCGCGCCCGGCATTTGTCGCATCCCGCCGATCTTTCCCCCAAAGCCTACCCAGAGTCCGTCTAATGCAAGAAATGAAACTCACCGAGTTCAAGAACAAGAAGCCGCCAGAGCTGATCGCTTATGCCGAATCGCTCGAGGTCGAGAACGCCAGCGTCATGCGCAAGCAGGAACTGATGTTCGCGATCCTGAAGAAGCTCGCCGCCCAGGACATCGAGATCATCGGTGACGGCGTGGTCGAGGTGCTGCAGGACGGTTTCGGCTTCCTGCGCTCCGCCAATGCCAATTATCTGCCAGGTCCCGACGACATCTACATCTCGCCGTCGCAGATCCGGCGCTTTTCGCTGAAGACCGGCGATACGGTCGAAGGGCCGATCCGCAGCCCGAAGGAGGGCGAGCGCTATTTCGCGCTGCTCAAGGTCAACACGATCAATTTCGACGATCCCGAGAAGATCCGCCACAAGATCCACTTCGACAATCTGACGCCGCTCTACCCGACCTCGCGGCTGAAGATGGAGGTCGACAATCCGCCCGGCAAGGACATCTCGCCTCGCGTCATCGACCTGGTGGCGCCGATCGGCAAGGGCCAGCGCGCGCTGATCAACGCACAGCCGCGCACCGGCAAGACGGTGCTGTTGCAGAACATCGCGCACTCGATCACCGCCAATCATCCGGAATGCTACCTGATCGTGCTGCTGATCGACGAGCGGCCCGAGGAAGTCACCGATATGCAGCGTTCGGTCAAAGGCGAAGTCATCTCTTCGACCTTCGACGAGCCGGCGGTGCGCCACGTCCAGGTCGCCGAAATGGTCATCGAGAAGGCCAAGCGGCTGGTCGAGCACGGCCGCGATGTGGTGATCCTTCTGGATTCGATCACTCGCCTGGGCCGCGCCTACAACACCGTCGTGCCGTCCTCCGGCAAGGTGCTGACCGGTGGTGTCGACGCCAATGCGCTGCAGCGCCCGAAGCGTTTCTTCGGCGCCGCGCGCAACATCGAGGAAGGCGGCTCCCTCACCATCATCGCCACCGCGCTGATCGACACCGGCAGCCGCATGGACGAAGTCATCTTCGAAGAGTTCAAGGGCACCGGCAACTGCGAAATCCAGCTCGACCGCAAGGTGGCGGACAAGCGCATCTATCCGGCCATCGACATCCTCAAATCCGGCACCCGCAAGGAAGACCTGCTGGTGTCGCGCCAGGACCTGCAGAAGATCTTCGTGCTGCGCCGCATCCTGGCGCCGATGGGAACCACCGACGCGATCGAGTTCCTGATCGACAAGCTGAAGCAGACCAAGACCAACGGCGATTTCTTCGATTCGATGAACACGTAATCGAGGCGCGGCAGAGCCTTATCTTCGTCATCCTCGGATCAAGCCCGAGGATGACGAATCACTTTCGCCGCAACAATCCTTCCAATTCGTCAGCATCCGTAACCACCGGCAGGCAGACCTGGCCGGTGCACAACCAGGCGCCGGGCCGGTTGGTCGGAGGCAGGATTCCGCCGGGGAGCAAGGGTCGATTCGCCGCCGTACCGATTGGCACCACGATATCGACGCGACGCGGATCTGGGTTTCGATTCGCCACCGGAATGAGCTTTGGATCCTCCAGCCCGTCCACGATGACCAGTTTCAGCGGCTCGAGGGCAAGCGCGCAGGCATTGACGATACCCGCCTGGCCATAGGCCTGGTGCGCCGCTCGGCCGGCAGCATGCTCGGCCGTTTTCCACGCCTTCTCCTGCAAGTCGAGGTTGCCGGTAATAGAAGCCAGCCGGACCTGCGCCTCGATAATCTGGCTGGTGGCCGAGGGGATGGCCTCGTCGACATCGCCCCGGATGCGGATCGGCACGTCGGTGCTGTCCGAGGCGGTCAGATAGTAACCCGTGCCTTCCGCGTCGGCGTGCCAACGGTCGAGCTGTCCAAGGAACTGGCTGGCCTGCTCGACATAGCTCCAGTCCTCAGTGGCCTCGAACAGCGAGATCGCCGCGTTGGTCATGGCGGCATAGTCGCTCGACAGTGCGGGAAACAGTTTCCGGACGCCAAGCATGGAATGCGGCAAGCGACCGTCGCGGCCGGCTTTGCCGATATGGGCAAAGGCCTTGGCCGCGGCCTCGATCCAATCCGGCCGCGCCAGCGAACGACCCGCCTCGGCAAGGGCGGCGATCATCAGGCCGTTCCAGTCGGTAAGGGTCTTTGCGTCCAGGCCCGGCCTGACGCGTTGTTCCCGGACAGTGAGAAGCCTTGTCTTGAGCGGGACAAGCCGCTCCCGGTCGGCAACACCAAACGCCTGCTGGGAGAGGGTCTGATGGAGCACCGGCTTACCTTCCCATCCGGGCGGGCTGGAAAGGCTGAAGTACTTGAAAAACAACGTTGAATCGTCTCCAAGAACAGATTCGATCTCCCCCCTGCTCCAGGTGTAGAACAGGCCTTCCTCGCCATCGCTATCGGCATCGAGGCTGGCGGCGAAGGCGCCGCCTTCGACACGCATTTCGCGCAGCAGCCAGTCGACCGTGTCCTCGATTCGGACCCGGAACAAATCATTGCCGGTCGCCGCGAGGGCCCAGCTGCAGAAGCGGATGAGCTGCGCATTGTCGTAGAGCATCTTCTCGAAATGGGGCACCAGCCATTCGGCGTCCGTCGAGTAGCGGCTGAGCCCGCCGCCGATGTGATCGTAGATGCCGCCGCTCAGCATATGTTCGAGGCTGACGAGGACGTCGTCGCGATGCGCGGCATTGCCGTCGCGCAGCCAGGACAACCACAGCGTCTGCATGAACGGCGCGTTCGGGAATTTCGGCGCGCCGGCGAGCCCGCCGCGGTCGCGGTCGATCATGCCAGTGACGCGGCCGGCAAGGTCGGACAGCGTATCGCGATCGAGAAGTGCCTTGGAATGCGTGGCCGAGAGCCGCGCCTCGACATGCGAGGTCAGGCCGTCGGCGCTCTGGTGCACGCTTGCCCGCTTCTCGCGCCAAGCCTTGTCGACCGCTTCCATCAACTGGATGAACCCCGGACGGCCATAGCGCGGCTCGCGCGGGAAATAGGTGCCGCCCCAGAACGGCTTGCCCTCGGGCGTGAGGAACATGGTCAGTGGCCAGCCGCCTTGCTCGCCCATCGAGGACAGGGCCGCCATATAGATCTGGTCGATGTCGGGGCGCTCCTCGCGGTCGACCTTGATATTGACGAACAGACGGTTCATGACGGCGGCGACATCGTCATTCTCGAAGCTCTCATGGGCCATGACATGGCACCAATGGCAGGCGGCATAGCCGATGGAGAGCAGGATTGGCCTGTCCAGGGCTTTTGCCTCCTCGAGCGACGCCGGCGACCATCCGCGCCAATGCACGGGATTGCCGCTGTGCTGCTGCAGATAGGGGCTGGCCTCTTCGGCAAGCAGGTTTTGCGCGGGCAACGTCACAATGGCCAACTTTCAGGAGCGATCCGGGGCGGTGATGAGGCGAAAGCTAGGGCGGTTCGGTAGAGCGGGCAAATGATTTCAGGCGATTCGATCGTGGCGCTGTCGAGCGGCCGGCTTCCGGCCGGTGTCGCGGTGCTGCGAATATCCGGCCCGCAGACTCGATTCGTAATCGAAACGATCGCCGGAGGCATGGTTAAGGCGCGGAGTGCGGTCCTGCGCAGATTCAGGGCTCCGGATGGAACCGTGCTCGATAACGGTTTGGTTCTGTTCTTTCCCGGTCCGGCGAGCTTCACCGGTGAGGATGTCGCCGAGTTCCATGTTCATGGCGGGCGCGCCGTGGTGGCCAGGATGCTGGAAACGATCGCTGGTTTCGACGGCGTCAGGCATGCGGAGCCGGGAGAATTCACGCGCCGCGCCTTCTTCAACGGCAAGGTCGATCTGGTCGAGACGGAGGCGCTGGCGGACCTCGTCAATGCTGAAACCGAGGCGCAGCGGCGTTTTGCCATCCAGAACGCCGGGGGTGCGCAGAGCACGCTCTACCTCGGCTGGCGTCGGCGCCTGATCCATGCGCGGGCCATGATCGAGGCCGAGATCGACTTCGCCGATGAAGACGATGTACCGGGTTCCGTTTCGGATACGGTTTGGTCCGACGTGAGGTCGATGGCCTCGGAGATCGACCGCCACATCGCCGGTTTCCATGCCGCCGAGATCATCCGCGATGGCTTCGAAGTCGTCATTCTCGGCGCGCCCAATGCCGGCAAGTCCAGCCTGTTCAATGCCTTGGCGCGACGCGATGCCGCTATTGTAACGGATGAACCCGGCACCACCCGAGATTTGCTGGAGGTGGTGCTGGATCTCCGGGGCTTGCGTGTCCGACTGACCGACACGGCCGGGTTGCGGGAAGCGCCTGGCAAAATCGAGGCGATCGGCATCGAGAAGGCAAGAGCCAAGGCGGATCGCGCCGATCTGCTGCTGCTGCTCGAGGACGCCGCGGACCCCAAGGACGCCGGTCCGCTGCCGATGTCGACGCCGGCATTGCGCGTCGGCACCAAGCTCGACCTGCTCGATAAGGGAGCGACCCAGGATGCAGCTGGGCGCTACGAGTTTGGTATATCGGTGGTCGACGGGACGGGTGTGGATGGATTGCTGGCGGAGATCGGTCGCCGCGCTGCCGAGGCGGCCGGCGTTAGCGGCGATGTGCTGCCGTCACGGCTACGCCATGTCGAGTTGCTCGACGCGGCGAACCGGCATCTGCACCGCGCCGCCGATGAACGCATGCCTCAGGAATTGCGCGCCGAAGAGCTGCGCCTGGCAGCGGATCGCCTGGGGCGAATTGTGGGTGCGGTGGACGTCGAAGACTTGCTCGACGTGATCTTTTCCCAGTTCTGCATTGGAAAATGACTCACGTGAAACATAATGGCCGCCGAAGCTCGTGCTGACTCACGTGAAACAATCAAACGGTAATTCACGTGAAACGCCGCTAGGAGCGGGGTTTTGCTGTTTCACGTGAAACGCCTGCGCGGAAGTTTTCTTGACAGTCCCGCCTCGCGGGGACATGTGTCGCTCATCTTCTTCGAGTCCGGGACCTATATGGAATGACCGATCACTATGATGTGGTTGTGGTGGGCGGCGGCCATGCGGGTTGCGAAGCGGCCAGCGCCGCCGCGCGCGCCGGCGCGAGCACCGCGCTGGTGACGCTGCGTTTCGACACGATCGGCGTGATGTCGTGCAACCCTGCCATCGGCGGGCTCGGCAAGGGGCACCTGGTGCGCGAGATCGACGCCATGGACGGGCTGATGGGCCGTGTGGCTGACACAGCCGGCATTCAGTTCCGCCTGCTCAACCGCCGCAAGGGTCCGGCGGTGCGCGGCCCGCGGACGCAGGCCGACAGAAAACTCTATCGCCTTGCCATGCAGGAAGCGATTCGGCAGCAAAACGGTCTTGAGATCGTCGAGGGCGAAGTTCTCGATTTTGAGATCTCCGATGGAAAGATCGCGGCGGTTCTCCTGGCTGACGGCCGCCGGCTTGCCTGCGGCGCCGTGGTGCTGACGACGGGAACCTTCCTGCGCGGACTCATCCACATCGGTGAAAAGAAGATCGTCGCGGGCCGCATGAACGAGAAGGCCAGCATGGGCCTGTCGGCGACGATGGACCGCGCCGGCTTCAAACTCGGGCGGCTCAAGACCGGCACGCCGCCGCGACTGGACGGACGAACCATCGATTGGGCGTCTTTGGAAAGCCAGGCGGCGGACGAGAATCCCGTGCCGTTCTCGCTGATGACCGACCGTATCGTGACGCCGCAGATCGATTGCGGCATCACCCGCACGACCACAGCCACGCATGAGCTGATCCGCGCCAATCTTGGCCGTTCGGCCATGTATTCCGGCTCGATCGAAGGGGTTGGGCCGCGTTATTGTCCGTCGATAGAGGACAAGATCGTCAAGTTCGGCGACCGGGACGGGCACCAGATCTTCCTCGAGCCGGAGGGGCTCGACGATCACACCGTCTATCCCAACGGCATTTCGACCTCGCTGCCGGAAGACGTTCAGCTCGAGATATTGAAGACTATTCCCGGTTTGGAGCATGCGGCCATGCTGCAGCCTGGCTATGCCATCGAATATGATCATGTCGATCCGCGCGAACTGCATCCCACACTTGAGACCAGGCGCGTTGCCGGGCTTTTTCTGGCCGGGCAGATCAACGGCACGACCGGCTATGAAGAGGCCGCCGGGCAGGGCCTGCTCGCCGGCCTCAATGCGGCGCGGCGGGCGGCGGGCGGAGCACCGATCGTGCTCAGCCGCACCCAGGCCTATATCGGCGTGATGGTCGACGATCTGACCAGTCGCGGCATCAGTGAACCCTATCGGATGTTCACGTCGCGGGCCGAGTTCCGGCTCTCGCTGCGCGCCGACAACGCCGATGAGCGGCTGACGCCGCTGGCGCAGACGCTGGGGATCGCCTCGGCTGCGCGGATGCAGCGTTATGGCGATGTCATGCAGCGGCTGGATGAAGCGCGTGAGATGGCGCTTTCATTGACCATGACGCCGAACGAGGCGGCACGGCACGGTTTGGAGATCAATCGCGACGGCGTGCGCCGGTCCGGCTTTGAACTGCTGGCCTATCCCGGTGTCGATGTGGCCTGGCTGGCTGGGGTCGAACCGAAATTTCGCGACGTCGACGCCAAGACTGCGGAGCGTCTCGAAACGGAAGCGAAATATTCGGTTTATCTCGATCGCCAGAGCACGGATGTCGCGCAGATCCGGCGTGAAGAGAGCCGGCTGATTCCGGACACCGTGGATTTTGCCGGCGTGCCCGGCCTGTCCAATGAGCTGAAGCAGAAGATGCAGGCGCGGCGGCCGCGCTCCATCGCGGAGGCGCAGCGCATGGAAGGCATGACGCCGGCGGCGTTGGCGATCATCGTCGCGCATGTCCGCCATCGGGAATCGGTGCGGAAAGCCGAGCAGAGGGATGTGGCGTGAGTTCCTTCTCTCGCGAGCGCCTGCAGGAGGCCGCCGGCCCGGTTTCACGTGAAACATTCGATCGCCTGGTGGCGTTCGAAGCGATGTTCCAGAAATGGAACCGCAGCATCAATCTCGTGGCGCAGTCGACCTCGGGCGATGTCTGGCAGCGCCACATCCTGGACAGCGCGCAACTTGCTGGGATAGAGCCCGATGCCATGCATTGGGTCGACATCGGTTCTGGTGGCGGATTTCCCGGGCTTGTCATGGCCTTTTTGCTCGGCGACCGCCCGGGCGCCAGCATCGATCTGGTCGAAAGTAACCGCAAGAAAGCTTCGTTCCTGCAGACCGTCGTCGGGCAGTTCAGCCTGCCGGCGCGGGTCGTGGCGCGCCGCATCGAGGACAGCCACGTGCTTGTTTTGAAGCCGGAAATCGTCACCGCACGGGCGCTGGCACCGCTTTCGGTGCTGCTGGACCTGTCGGCGCCATGGCTGACCTCGGGCGCGCGGGCGCTGTTTCACAAAGGCCGGGATTATCGCGCCGAAGTGCAAGAAAGCGTTAACCGGTGGACCTTCGATCTGGTAGAACATCCAAGCGTGACCGACGCCAGCGGCGTCATCCTCGAATTGTCCAATGTGCGACCTGCCTGAACCGAGACGGGTCTGAGTGTTCGGCGACCTAAAGATGAATTTCTGGCATAGACCCATGATGAAGAACGGCCCTCGAATCATCACTGTAGCCAACCAGAAGGGCGGTGTCGGCAAGACCACCACCGCCATCAATTTGGCCACCGCGCTGGCGGCAATCGGCGAGAAAGTGCTGATCGTCGACCTCGACCCGCAAGGCAATGCCAGCACCGGCCTCGGCATCGACCGCAAGGACCGGACGGTTTCGTCCTATGATGTGCTGACGGGCGAACTGGATCTGGAAGCCGCCGCCATTCCGACCGCGGTGCCCGGCCTTTCCATCGTGCCTTCGACGCTGGACCTGCTCGGCATCGAGATGGAGATCGCCTCGGCACCGGACCGGGTGCTGAAGCTGCGTAATGCGCTGCGCGCCGCGACCGAGCGTGGGGCGCCCTTCGGCTATGTGCTGATCGATTGCCCGCCCTCACTCAATCTTTTGACCTTGAATTCAATGGCGGCGGCCGATTCCGTTCTCGTGCCGCTGCAATGCGAGTTCTTCGCGCTGGAGGGTCTCAGCCAGCTGCTCGAAACCGTCGAGCAGGTGCGTCGCTCGATCAATCCGGACCTCACCATCCAGGGCATCGTGCTGACCATGTATGACGGTCGCAACAATCTCGCCAACCAGGTGGTGCAGGACGTGCGCGAGCATATGGGCGACAAGGTTTATGAGACGATCATTCCGCGCAATGTCCGGGTGTCCGAAGCCCCGTCCTATGGCAAGCCGGCCATTCTCTATGATCTGAAATGCTCGGGCAGCCAGGCCTATCTGCAATTGGCCTCCGAAGTGATCCGCCGCGAGCGTAAATTGCGCGCTGCTTGATTAGAACCGATGCACACTTAACAGCCGATTCTATACCGAAACGATCTGAAATAGACGTGGAATAAAGATGAGCGAAGATCTCTCGAGGAAAAGACTGGGTCGCGGGCTGGCAGCACTGATCGGCGAGATCGATCGCCCGGCGGCCCCGGAAAAGCCCGGCATGAGCGCCGACGGCAAGGTGCCGATCGAGTTCATCAGCGCCAATCCGAAAAATCCGCGCCGGCATTTCGGCGATGCCGAACTGACCGACCTTGCCCAGTCGATCCGCGAACACGGCGTGGTGCAGCCGGTCGTGGCGCGGCCTTCGCCGACGCAGGCCGGCCGCTACGAGATCATTGCCGGCGAGAGGCGCTGGCGGGCGGCGCAGCGCGCCGGGCTGACCGAGATCCCGGTCATCATCCGCGACGTCAACGATCGCACCGCGCTGGAACTGGCGATCATCGAGAACGTCCAGCGCGCCGACCTCAATCCGGTCGAAGAAGCACAGGGTTACCAGCAGCTCATCGACGACCATGGCTACACCCAGGCCGATCTTGGCCAGGTCATAGGCAAGAGCCGCAGCCATGTCGCCAACACGTTGAGATTGTTGAAGCTTCCCGACGTGATCCGCGACATGCTGGTCGACGGCGCGCTGTCGGCGGGCCACGCCCGCACGCTGGTGACGGCGGAGGATCCGGCGGGCCTCGCCAAGCGCATCGTCGAGGAGGGGCTTTCCGTGCGCCAGGCCGAAGCGCTGGCGCAGATGCCGGCCGGCGCCAGTTCCAACGGCACCAAACCAGCCGCGCCTGCCGCCGAAAAGGACGCCGACACGCTGGCGCTGGAAAAGCTGCTCACCGACACGACCGGCATGATCGTCACCGTCGACCACAAGGGCAAGGGCGGGGTGCTGCGGGTCGCCTATCGCAGCCTGGAACAGCTCGACGAGCTGTGCAGGCGGCTGAAGCAGGATTAACGCTTAGCCGGCAAATTATGCGGTACAGCGTTACTCCCGGCGGTCGGCGCCGCCCCTCATCCCCCTGCCGGGACCTTCTCCCCGTATAGAGACGGGGAGAAGAGGCTGGGTGTGCGACGCCGGCGCCTTTCTGCGACGCTTGCGATTGACGAAAGCAGCGACAGGAGCGTTCCCTCGCCCCGTTCACGGGAGAGGATGCCGGCAGGCAGGTGAGGGGCAGCGCCGGCGGAAATCAGCTGGCACGGAGGGTCCGGATCCCACAAGGGGGGAGATTGGCCAGTTCTCTACCGCTGTCCCAGCCTCGCGCTTTCAACCGCGATGCCGAGCAGCGCCTGCCGTGCCAGCGCGACGGACAGGTCCGGGCGTCGCCGCGTCTGCAGCACGGCCTGATGCAACCGGGTCAGCGCGCGGCCGAGCGCTTCGCTGTTCCAGCGGTCGAGGGTCTTCTCCACCAGCTTGCGCCTGGAGAAAAAGACCGGTGGTCGCGCGGCGGCAACGACGGAAGCGGCGTTGCGGCCGCCGGTCTCCATCTGGCCGCGCATGACCTGGATCTGCTGCAGCTGCCGCATCGCCGAGGACAGCACCTGGAACGGCTGCCCGCCGCCCTGGCAGTGGCGCGTGAAAGCGGTGTCGAAGTCGCCGACCTTGCCTTCGAGCAGCGCGTCGACGGCGTCGTCGTAAGAGGCGCCGGACACGTCGCCGGACATGGCTCTCACCTCTTCCAGCCCGATCTCCTTCTGGCCGTGGGCGTAGAGGACGAGTTTTTCGATCTCGCCGCGCGAGGCCAGCCGGTCGCCACCGAGATTGCGGCGCAGCGCCTGCCGCGCCTCCAGCGTCATCGCCATGCCGGCCTTGCGCAGTTCGTCGTCGATGACGGTATCGATGTCACGGGCCTCATCGGCGTAGCAAGGCAGCGCCATGGCATTGTCCGCGCCCTCGACCACGGCGCGCAGCCCGACGCCTTTCTTCAGATCGCCGGCCTCAATGAGAATGATGGCGTCCCGCACCGGCTCCGCCGTCAGCGCCTTGACGTCGTCGGCCAGAGCCTTCTGGCCGCTGGCATTGCGCACCCAGAGCAGCCGCCGGTCGGAAAACATCGGCACGGTGCGGGCCTCGTCGAGCAGGCGGCCCTCGTCGCGATCGACCTCCGAACCCTCGAGCCTGACCACCGAGAACGGGTCGTCGAGCGGCAGGCCGGTCTTTCCGGCAAAGGCCTTCGCCCGCTCGGAGACAAGGCCGCGATCGGGGCCATAAAGCAGGACGATCGAGATGCGCGGATCAGGCCGCGCCAGCCAACCGTCAACCTCGAAAGCTTTCTTCTGTGCCATGGAGGGTGGTTAGCATGATGCTGGGATGGAGTGAACGTCTTCCGGTTCGGATCGCCAACCTTGGCCCATTCCTCTCCCTCCGGAGGGGGGAGAGGTGGCCCGGCGAAGCCGGGACGGAGTGGGGGAAGCCGGTCCTCAAATCCGCAGGCACTGGCACTCATCACAGCGCCTCAATCAGGGCGAGGCGTCGTCCCGGCTCGAGATAACGCCCGAGCCAGGTCGACCCCCACTCCGTCGAGCTGCGCTCGCCACCTCTCCCCCGATCGACGGGGGAGAGGAAGGGCGCCAAGGTTGGCGAAACCCCAATTTTCCCCTGCTCGCGGAGGCACAAAAGGAGGCATGGAACCAAGTCTTGCCAGCCAATCACCTTATCTGGCGACAAACACGGCACAACCATGCCCCAAATTGCGTGCGGCCGCCCAACATCGACAAGAAATTTCGCGGACATATCTTCATCTTGAGCGGGGAAGGCCGGATCGGCCGGCGCGGCCGGAACCGATACCCCCGACGCATTCGCACTGGCGGCGCGGATATGCAAATATCCCTGCCAGGCAACATTGGAGGACTCGAGGTCATGGCCGATGCTGGGATGTTGCGGTTTCACGTTCCGGAGCCGGAAGTGCGGCCGGGCGGGACGCCTGATTTCTCCAATGTGACCATCGCCGAGGCCGGCTCCGTGCCACGCCCCGATATCGACGTCGATCCGCGCACCATCCGCGACATGGCCTTTTCGATCATCCGGGTGCTGAACCGCAATGGCGAGGCCGTCGGGCCGTGGGCCGGGCTGCTTTCCAGCGAGGAATTGCTGGAAGGCCTGCGCAACATGATGACGCTGCGGACCTTCGATGCGCGCATGCAGATGGCGCAGCGCCAGGGCAAGACCTCCTTCTACATGCAGCATCTCGGCGAGGAGGCGGTGAGCTGCGCCTTCCGCAAGGCGCTCGCGCCCGGCGACATGAATTTCCCGACCTATCGCCAGGCCGGCCTGCTGATCGCCGACGGCTATCCGATGGTCACGATGATGAACCAGATCTATTCCAACGAGGCCGATCCGCTGAAGGGCCGTCAGCTGCCGATCATGTATTCGTCGAAGGAGCACGGCTTTTTCTCGATCTCGGGCAATCTGGCCACGCAGTATATCCAGGCGGTCGGCTGGGCGATGGCGTCGGCGATCTCCAACGATTCCAGGATCGCCGCGGCCTGGATCGGCGACGGCTCGACGGCGGAATCCGATTTCCATTCGGCGCTGGTGTTCGCCTCCACCTACAAGGCGCCGGTCGTGCTCAATGTCGTCAACAACCAGTGGGCAATCTCGACTTTTCAGGGCATCGCGCGCGGCGGCTCGGGCACATTCGCGGCCCGGGGGCTCGGCTTCGGCATCCCGTCGCTGCGCGTCGACGGCAATGACTATCTGGCCGTGCACGCGGTGGCAAAATGGGCGGCGACAAGGGCGCGGGACAACCTCGGGCCGACGCTGGTCGAATATGTCACCTACCGCGCCGGCGCTCATTCGAGCTCGGACGATCCCTCCGCCTACCGGCCGAAGACCGAGTCCGACGCCTGGCCGCTGGGTGACCCGGTCGTGCGGCTGAAGAACCATCTCATCAAGCTCGGTGTCTGGTCGGACGAACGGCATGCGCAGGCCGAGGCCGAAATCCTCGACACGGTGATCGCGGCGCAGAAGGAAGCGGAAAGCCACGGCACGCTGCATGCCGGCGGCAAGCCGTCGACACGCGAGATGTTCGAAGGTGTGTTTGCCGAGATGCCGCCGCATCTCAGGCGCCAGCGCCAGCAGGCGGGAGTCTGAGCCATGCCAAGACGGACCATGATCGAGGCCATTCGCGACGCCATGGACGTGTCGATGGAGCGCGACGACAAGGTCGTCGTGTTCGGCGAGGATGTCGGCTTCTTCGGCGGCGTTTTTCGCGTCACGCACGGGCTGCAGGCCAAATACGGCAAGAGCCGCTGCTTCGACGCGCCGATCAACGAATCCGGCATTGTCGGCTCGGCCATCGGCATGGCCGCCTATGGTTTGAAGCCCTGCGTGGAAATTCAGTTTGCCGACTACATGTATCCGGCCTACGACCAGCTGACGCAGGAAGCCGCAAGGCTGCGCTACCGCTCGAACGGCGATTTCACCTGCCCGATCGTTGTCCGCATGCCGACCGGCGGCGGCATTTTCGGCGGCCAGACGCATAGCCAGAGCCCGGAAGCCTTGTTCACCCATGTGTCGGGGCTGAAGACGGTGGTGCCATCCAACCCGCACGACGCCAAGGGGCTTTTGATCGCGGCGATCGAGGATCCCGATCCGGTGATCTTCCTCGAGCCGAAGCGGCTCTACAACGGCCCGTTCGACGGCGATCACGACCGGCCGGTGACGCCATGGTCGAAGCACGAGCTCGGCGAGGTCGCCGACGGCCATTACACCGTGCCGCTTGGCAAGGCCGCCATCCGCAGGGCGGGCGCGGCGGTCACGGTGCTGGCCTACGGCACCATGGTCTATGTCGCGCAAGCGGCCGCCGAGGAGACCGGCATCGACGCCGAGATCATCGATCTCAGAACCCTGCTGCCGCTCGACCTCGACACGATCGTGGCTTCGGTCAAGAAGACCGGGCGCTGCGTCGTCGTGCATGAGGCGACGCTGACCTCGGGCTTCGGCGCCGAGCTGTCGGCGCTGGTGCAGGAAAACTGCTTCTATCACCTGGAGGCGCCGGTCGCCCGCGTCACCGGCTGGGACACGCCCTATCCGCATGCGCAGGAGTGGGAGTATTTTCCCGGTCCCGCGCGTGTCGGCCGCGCTTTGCTTGAAACATTGGAAGCCTAGAGTGGGGGAGGCCTGAGATGGGCGAACACATCATCAAGCTGCCCGATGTCGGCGAGGGTGTCGCCGAGGCCGAGCTCGTCGAATGGCATGTCAAGATCGGCGACATCGTGCGCGAGGACACGGTGCTCGCCGCCGTGATGACCGACAAGGCGACGGTCGAAATCCCGTCGCCCGTCGATGGCGAAATCCTGTGGCTGGGCGCCGAGATCGGCGACACGGTGGCGATCGGTTCACCGATCGTGCGGCTGAAAGTGGCGGGCGAGGGCAATGTGAAACCCGGCAAGGAGGCTGAACCGGCGACCGGGGCCGAGCCGCCCGTCAGGCTGCCGAGCCCGAAGCCCGAAGCCGCTTCGCCGCCCAAGCCGGCAAAACCCGCCGAGACACCGGCGAAACCCGCATCGTCGTCGTCGGCGCCGAAAACCGTGACACGCTCCTCGGCTTCGGGCGCGCCGCGTCCGGAAGGCGAAAAGCCGCTGGCCTCCCCCGCTGTCCGCTTGCGGGCGAAAGAGGCGGGCGTCGATCTCAGGCAGGTGGCGGGGACCGGCCCGGCCGGCCGCATCGGCCACGAGGACCTGGAGGCGTTCCTGGCGCGCGGGCCGCAATCGGCCAGGGCGCCGGGCCTCGCCCGCGACGACACCGTCGAGGACATCAAACTGGTCGGCCTGCGGCGCAAGATCGCCGAGAAGATGACGCTGTCGAAGTCGCGCATCCCGCACATCACCTATGTCGAGGAGATCGACGTCACGGCGCTCGAGGAATTGCGCGCCGCGCTCAACAAGGAAAAGCGTGTTGCCAAGGGCGGCGCGGAGAGGCCGAAGCTGACCTTGCTGCCGTTCCTGATGCGGGCGATGGTCAAGGCGATCGCGGACCAGCCCCAGCTCAATTCCCTGTTCGACGACGAGGCCGGCATCATCCACCAGCATGGCGGCATCCATATCGGCATTGCCGCGCAGACACCGTCGGGCCTGGTGGTGCCTGTCGTCAAGCATGCCGAGGCGCGCGATGTCTGGGACTGTGCCACCGAGGTGGCCAGGCTGGCGGAGGCCGCGAAGTCGGGAACGGCGACACGTGACGAGCTGTCCGGCTCGACCATCACCATCACCTCGCTCGGCGCCATGGGTGGGATCGCGACGACGCCTGTGATCAACCACCCGGAAGTGGCGATCATCGGCGTCAACAGGATGATGGTGCGGCCGGTTTGGGACGGCACCCAGTTCATCCCGCGCAAGATGATGAACCTGTCGTCGAGCTTCGACCACCGCGTCATCGATGGCTGGGACGCGGCGGTGTTCATCCAGCGGATCAAGGCGCTGCTGGAGACGCCGGCGCTGATTTTCGTGGATTGAGGGAGATGTGATGCGTTCTCGAGTTTCCATTGGCGGGCGCCGCGCCGCCCCTCATTGCCCTGCCGGGCATTTCTCCCCGTATAGTGACGGGGAGAAAGACGCCGTTATCCATGGTTTCGCCAATCGGCAGCGTTGCAGACGAGGGCGCCAACATCGCGGCCAATCCCTTCTCCCCGTCACTATACGGGGAGAAGGTGCCGGCAGGGGGATGAGGGGCAGCGCTGGGTTGGATGGGAGGACGTTGACGGCTCTCACGACAAGGAAGCTGCCAACATGAAGGAAATCTCCTGCAAGCTGCTCGTCGTCGGCGCCGGTCCGGGCGGTTATGTCTGCGCCATTCGTGCGGGACAGCTCGGCGTCGATACGGTCATCGTCGAGGCTGCGAAGCCCGGCGGCACCTGCCTCAATGTCGGCTGCATCCCGTCCAAGGCGCTGATCCATGCGGCGGAGGAGTTCGAGAAGGTTTCGAACATGGCCGGCGGCAACAGCCCACTCGGCATTTCGGTCACCGCACCGGTGCTCGACCTGGCCAGAACCATCGTCTGGAAGGACGGGATCGTCAGCCGGCTCAATAGCGGTGTCGCCGGCCTGCTGAAGAAGGCCGGGGTGAAGACCGTGCATGGCTGGGCGAGGTTTCGCGATGGCAAGACCGTCGAGGTCGAGACCGAGACCGGAAGCCAGGTGATCCGGGCCGAGACGATCGTCATCGCCACCGGCTCGACGCCGGTCGAGTTGTCTTTTCTTCCCTTCGGCGGGCCTGTGATCTCGTCCACCGACGCGCTGGCCCTGAGTGAGGTTCCCAGGAAAATCGCTGTCGTCGGTGGCGGCTATATCGGGCTCGAACTCGGCATGGCCTTCGCCAAGATGGGTGCGGGGGTCACCGTGGTCGAAGCCTTGCCGCGCGTGCTGGCGCAGTATGACGCCGAGCTGACCCGGCCTGTCGTCAAGCGGCTCTCCGCGCTCGGGGTCGAGGTGATGCTGGGCGCCAAGGCCAAAGGGCTGTCGACAAACGGCGATGCCCTGCTGGTCGAGACATCGGATGGCAAGAGCACCAAGGTCGCCGCGGACAAGGTGCTGGTGACGGTCGGCCGCAAGCCGGTGACGGAAGGCTGGGGACTCGACCAGATCGATCTCGACAGGGCCGGAAAGTTCATACGGATCGACGACCAGTGCCGGACCTCGATGCGCGGCGTCTTCGCCATCGGTGACGTCACCGGGGAGCCGATGCTGGCGCACCGGGCGATGGCGCAAGGCGAAATGGTCGCGGAGATCGTCGCCGGCCACAAGCGCGGCTGGGACAAGCGCTCGATCCCGGCCGTCTGCTTCACCGATCCCGAGCTGGTGACGGCGGGTCTGTCGCCCGAAGAGGCCAAGGCGCAGGGCGGCGAGATCAAGATCGGCCTGTTCCCCTTCGCCGCCAATGGCCGCGCCATGACCAAGCTCGGCGAAGACGGGTTCGTCCGCGTCGTGGCGCGCGCCGACAATCACCTGGTGCTCGGCATCCAGGCCGTCGGTCAGGGTGTGTCGGAACTGTCGGCGGTGTTTGGGCTGGCGCTGGAAATGGGCGCCAGGCTGGAGGACATCGCAGGGACGATCCATGCCCATCCGACGCAAGGCGAAGGGTTTCCGGAAGCCGCGCTCAAGGCGCTGGGCCACGCGCTGCATATTTAGAGCTCCCCCTCTCCCGCGTCAGGCGTAAAGGGGGAGGAGTTGCTCGATTGCCCCAGGCTCCTTTCCTCTCCCTCCGGAGGGGGGAGAGGTGGCGCTGCGAAGCAGCGACGGAGTGGGGGAAGGCGCTCCTCAAACGCGCAGTCGCCGAAAAACAGGCACAACCCAGAGAGCCAGAAAACTCAGGCAAGGCGACAATCAAGCGGAAGCACTGCTTTGGCTCGAACTAAAAGCCCGCAAGCTTGGCGGCTACAAGTTCACGCGACAGTTCTCTATCGAACCCTACTACGCTGACTTCGCCTGCCGCGAAAAATGGCTTGTTGTCGAAGTCGACGGACACCAGCATGCGGACAGTCCCTATGACCGCCGCCGCGACGACTTCATGCGCGCTCAGGGCTATTCGATCCTGCGCCTTTGGAGCCATGACGTCGTGAAACATCGCACTTCCGTCTGTGAAACCATCCTTGCCGCGCTTGACGGCAAGCTGATCGAAAACATCGCTGTATCCGACCTCCGCTTTGTCTTCGTGTCCCATTCCTCCGATTCAATCTCTTCAAAAACGGACGTATCCTCATGAAATCCCATGCAAAAGCGGTTGTCATTGGCGGCGGTGTCGTCGGCTGCTCGGTGCTCTACCACCTGGCCAAGGCCGGCTGGACCGACATCATGCTGATCGAGCGCTCGGAGCTCACCTCCGGCTCGTCCTGGCATGCGGCCGGCGGCTTCCATACGCTGAACGGCGATCCGAACGTCGCCAAGCTGCAGGCCTATACCGTCCAGCTTTACAAAGAGATCGAGGAGATTTCGGGCCAGTCCTGCTCGCTGCACCTGACCGGCGGCGTGATGTTGGCCGATACGCCCGAGCGCATGGACTTCCTGCGCCTTGCCCACGCCAAGGGCCGCTATCTCGGCATGGACACCGAACTGATCACGCCGTCCGAGGCCAAGGCGATGTTCCCGCTGATGGACGAGACCAATTTCGTCGGCGCCATGTGGGATCCGGTCGAAGGCCATCTCGACCCCTCCGGCACCACCATTGCCTATTCCAAGGCGGCCAAAAAACTCGGCGCCGAAATCGTGCTGCGCAACCGCGTCGTCGACCTGACACAGCAGCCGGACGGCACCTGGAACGTCGTCACCGAACAAGGCACGGTTCACGCCGAACATGTCGTCAACTGCGGCGGCCTGTGGGCGCGCGAGATCGGCCGCATGGTCGGCGTCGAGCTGCCGGTGCTGGCCATGGAGCACATGTATCTCTTGACCGAGCCGATGCCGGAGGTCGAGGAGTTCAACAAGTCGACCGGCCGCGAAATGATCGGTGTGCTCGACTTCAAGGGCGAGATCTACACCCGCCAGGAGCGCAACGGCATCCTGCTCGGCACCTATGAAAAGGCCTGCAAGCCGTGGTCGCCGGTCAACACGCCGTGGGACTTCGGCCATGAACTGCTGCCGCCCGATCTCGACCGCATCGCGCCGTCGCTGGAAATCGGCTTCAAGCATTTCCCCGGCATCGAAAAGGCCGGCATCAAGCAGATCATCAACGGCCCCTTCACCTTCGCGCTCGACGGCAATCCGCTGGTCGGCCCGGTGCAGGGCCTGACCAATTTCTGGTGCGCCTGCGCCGTCATGGCTGGCTTCAGCCAGGGCGGCGGCGTCGGACTGGCGTTGTCCAACTGGATGGTGCATGGCGATCCGGGCTTCGACGTCTGGGGCATGGATGTCGCCCGCTTCGGCGAATGGGCTGGGCTGCGCTACACCAACGCCAAGGTGCGCGAAAACTATTCGCGCCGCTTCTCGATCCGCTTCCCCAACGAGGAACTGCCGGCTGCCCGCCCGGCGCAGACGACGCCGCTCTACGACACCATGCTCGCCAACAATGCCGTGATGGGCGACTCTTGGGGTCTCGAAACCCCGCTCTGGTTCGCGCCTAAGGGCAGCGAGCCGAAAGACGTCGTCTCCTTCCACCGCTCCAACGACTTTGGACCGATCGGTGAGGAAGTGCGCGCCACGCGCGAGCGCGTCGGCGTCACCGAGATCGCCAACTTCGCCAAATACGAAGTGTCGGGGCCGGGCGCGGAAGAGTTCCTCAACCGGCTGATGACCAACCGCATGCCGAAGACCGGCCGCATCGTGCTGACACCGATGATCAACGAGTTCGGCAAGCTGATCGGCGACTTCACCATCGCCAAGGCCGGTGAAGACCGCTTCATGATCTGGGGCTCTTCGGCAGCGCAGAAATACCACATGCGCTGGTTCGAAAAGCACCTGCCCAAGGATGGTTCGGTGCGCATCCACCGTTTCGACCAGACACTCGTCGGCCTGTCGATCGCCGGCCCGAAATCGCGCGACCTCCTGCAGAAGCTGGTCGATATCGACATCTCGACCAAGGCTTTCCGCTTCATGGATTTCCGCGAGATGGCGGTCGGCGGCGCGCCCTGTATGGTCAACCGCATCACCTATACCGGTGACCTCGGCTACGAGATCTGGATGGCGCCAGCCTATGAGCGCCTAGTCTACAAGGCGATCAAGGACGCCGGCGAGGAATTCGGAATCGTCGATTTCGGCATGCGCGCCTTGCTGTCGATGCGCCTGGAAAAGAATTTCCCGACCTGGTTCCGCGAGTTGAGGCCGATCTACGGGCCGTTCGAAGGCTCCATGGACCGCTTCATCAAGCTCGAGAAGAACGACTTCATCGGCCGTGAAGCCGCCGCCAAGGAACAGGCGCAAGGGCCGAAACTACGCCGCGTCTCCTTCATCGTCGATGCCGCCGATGCCGACGTGATGGGCGACGAGCCGATCTGGGCCAAGGTCGACAAGGATTACGGCACGGTTGAAAAGCCGCATGGCTACGGCGCGCCGCGCTTCGACACGTCAGGCAAGGAAATACGTGGCTCGAAGGCCGCCGAAGGTGCGTCGGCCGTGCGCGGCATCGTCGACGGCGACTGGCGCGTGGTCGGCTGGGTGACATCGGGCGGCTATGCGCACTACGTGCAAAAGTCGATGGCGCAAGGCTATGTGCCGGCCGCCCTTGCCGAGGATGAAAGCGCGGGCCTGTTCGAGATCGAGATTCTTGGGTCTCGGCGTCCGGCCCGCATCAATGTCGAGGCACCCTTCGACCCAAGCGGCGAAAAGATGCGGACCTGAGGACCGGATGGACAGCGGGGCGCCAAAGGGAAGCTTCGGCCGGCACCGCAAGATCATGCCGTTTGTATCAGGCTCGATCGAGGCGCTGCGCGACGCCTCCCGCGAGAAGGCGGCTTCGCTCAACCAGCATGTGCTGGGCTATGGCGCGCAAGCCGAAGCGGAATGGGCGGCGGCGGGTATTACCGCGCCCGACCTGCCGGCAATGCGAAAATATCGGCTCGAGCGCATCCGCGCCGAGCTGAAGCGCCGCGGCTATGCCGGCGCCTTGCTCTATGATCCTGTCAACATCCGCTATGCGACCGACTCGACCAACATGCAGCTCTGGGTCGCGCACAATCCGACGCGGCATTGCTTCGTCGCCACCAAGGGTCCGGTGGTGCTGTTCGACTACTTTTCCTGCGAGCACCTGTCCGATCATTCCGGCATCGTCGACGAAGTTCGGCCGGCCGTTTCGTGGATGTATCTCTATGGCGGCGAGCTGACCGAGCAGAAAGTCCGCCGCTGGGCCGCCGGTATGGCCGATTTGGTCAGGGAGCATGGTGGCGGCAACAACCGCATCGCCATCGATCACATCAACCCGGAAGGCGTTGAAGAACTCCACCGCCTCGGCATTTCCATCGGCAATGGCGAGGCGGTGATGGAAAACGCGCGGCTGATCAAGTCGCCGGATGAAATCCTTGCGATGCGCCGCGCCATCGTCGCATGCGAGGCGGCGATGGGCGAGATGGAACAGGCGCTCAAGCCCGGTATCTCCGAAAACGAATTGTGGGCGCAACTCCATCGCGGCAACATCGCGCGCGGCGGCGAATGGATCGAGACGCGGCTGCTGACGTCGGGACCGCGCACCAATCCGTGGTTCCAGGAATGCTCGTCGCGGATCATGGAGGCCGGCGATCTCGTCGCCTTCGATACCGATTTGATCGGCCCTTACGGCTTCTGCGCCGATCTCTCGCGCACCTGGCTGTGTGGCGATACAAAGCCGACCAACGAACAGCGCGACCTGTTCCGCATCGCCGCCGACCAGATCGAGTACAACACCGCTTTGATGCAGCCCGGCGTTTCGTTCCGCGATCTGGTCGAACGCTCGGCTGTACCGCCTGGAGACTGCTTCCCAACCCGCTACGGCGTGCTCTACCACGGCGTCGGACTGGCCGACGAATATCCGACCTTGCCGCATGCCAGCGACTGGACATCCGATACACCCGACGGCGTGCTGGAACCGGGCATGGTGCTGTGTGTGGAGAGCTATATCGGCCGGCTTGGCGGCCGCGAGGGTGTCAAGATCGAGGAACAGATCCTGATCACCGACACCGGCAACGAAAAGCTTTCAACCTACCCGTTGGATTCGAGGCTGCTCGGCTAGCCCGGCAAGCGCTTCGCGCATCGCGCGCACGGTCTTTTCCGGCGTCGTCCTGGCGGTGATGTAGGGCAAGCCTTTGCGTCGCGCCGTCCAGCCGACGATCACGATCTTGCGCGCCGCCGGCTCGAAACGCCGTGCCAGCGCCCAGCTTTCGCAATCGATCGCGGCGACATCCGCTTTGCCTTCCGCGACCGCCACGATCGAGTCGCGATGGCCGCCGCTTTCGCTGTACGATGAAAATATGTCCAGCTTTTCGCCGGCCGCTTTCAGGTCGCGTGTCAGCGCGATGATGCCCGACATGGAATCGAGGCTGTTGAAGGTGAAGCGCCTGCCCCGGATGAGATCGAGCGGCAGCAAGGCCTTGCCATCAGTGGGCGACCGAACCTCCGGCCCCTCGCCCGACCGCATCACCAGCGCGCTCGAATAAAGTTCGCCCTGCCCGCCTTCATAAGCGTCATAGCTTGGCTGACCGACCACCTGCACATGCCGGGACAGACCGAGTTCCATCGGCCCCCAGCAGGTCTGCGCGAACAGCAGCGCCGGATGCATCCAGAGCTTGTGGAAATCGAGTTCGTCCGGCGGCAGCGTCACCGGATCGGGCGCGACGAGTTTACCTTCACCGTCCCGAATGCCGCCCGGCACCGGCGGCAGGTCGCCATTGCGGCGCACGATGGATTGCGGCGCATCGATGCCCCTTCGCCGGAATGAATCGCGCAACGACGCCCATTGCGCGTCGACCTCGTCGCGCGCCTCCGACCAGTCATACATCGGCAACGCCGCAATCAATTCGCTCATGCCGATATCAAACCACCATGCCGGGACAAAGGATCGCAAAAACGCGGCGCCCAATCAGAATTGGCCGACACGTTATCCACTCTACACGCGGATACTATTCCTTGGGCGGTTCGGCGGGAACCGGCGCGCTGCCAAGCCCACTGATGCTGCGCGCCCTGACGCGCGGCTTGAACGCCCTGCCCGGCTCGGGCGCGCGCCGCAGAACCGGATGCACGATCGGCTCCTTGGCCTTGAAAGCATAGGATCTGAGCAGCGCGAAATAGTTCGGATAGGCATAGCCATTGTTCATCCGCAGCCATTCCTGACGCCGGTCACGAAACAGCTTCGGCAGCCGGTACCAGGCGATGGTCGGGCTCTTGTGATGGACGAAGTGCAGATTGTTGTTGAGGAACAGGAACGACAGCGGTGAGCGCTCGACAATCACCGTGCGACCTTCCGGATGCTCCGACCACTGGTGCTCGGCATAGGTGCGGATCGAGATCAGCGACTGGCCGAGCCAGACCGGCACCAGCACATAGAGCCAAACCGGCATGCCGAAGCCGAACTGCACGACCGGCAGCACCACGGCAAGGCCTATCGCATGCAGCAGCCAGGCCTTGCGGATCGCCTTGTCTCCGGCAATCACGTGCTTGGCGTCATCGATGAAGAAGCCGATGCAGGACAGCCATGGCCCCAGGACGAGGCGACCGGCCATGGTGTTGTTGACCTTCAGCACGAATTTCATCAGCGGCGGCATTTCTTCGTGCATCCAGAGCGCCTGGTAATAGCTCTCGGGATCGTCGAGCGGATCGGTCAGCCGCTCGTCCGCGTGGTGGCGCAGGTGAATGGTCTTGAAACGGCGGAACGGCCAGGCAAGGCCGATCGGCAGGAAGACGAAAGCTTCATTGACGAGGCCGTTGCGGGTCGGGTGACCATGCAGCACCTCGTGCATGATAGAGGATTGCAAAGCCAGCGTGACGGCCATGACGATCAGTGCAGCTATGGGATATGACGGCCAGAGGAAGAAGCCGGCGGCCAACCATGTGCCGTAGCAGAAGAAAGCGAGAACCACGGTCGGCCATTCGATGGCCGATCTGCTGCTTCGACGGATGCTCTTGCCAGTCATGCTATCGACCACTGTCCTCAGTCGCCGGAACCCCAACCGATTCCTGACAGCATTGTGTCAGGAGATATGATTCCACTCAACGCGACAAAGTGCACAAAATGTTGCGTCTGCGCATTCTTGGCTGCATATGTTATACATTGTAAACAGTCTTAGGGATTCGTTTACGCCTGAAGCGCTTCTTCGGCCGCTTCGGCGAAAAAATTTTCCTCCCGATCCAAGGAGTGAGATGATGGACAAGCGCGACCTGTCGGCAATCTTCCGGGAGCGTCTGAAGCTCCTCCTGACACGCTCCGACCTCAACCAATCGGCTTTCGCGTCAGCAGTCGGCATCGACAGGTCGGCGCTGTCGCAACTGATGTCAGGTGCCTCGACCCGCCTGCCGCGCGCCGAAACCTTGCTCAACATCGCCGCCGAATTCAAAGTGTCGCTAGACTGGCTGCTTGGTCTTAGCCAGGACGAGGGCGTGACCGGCGAAATCCGCGAGAGCCTGGAGATCGAGGAAGCGCCCGACGGTTTCGACCGCACGCTGCTCGCCAAATGGTTCGCGGAAGCGGCGGGCACCAAGATCCGCTATGTGCCGGCTGGCATTCCCGATCTCCTGCGCACCCACGCGCTCGTCGACTACGAAGCCAACATCACCAACAGGAGCCGACTGGCGCAGGCCAGCGAAACGCAATACCGCATCGAGTACAACCGGCGGCCGGAAACCGACATGGAAGTCTGCATGCCGCGCCACACGCTGGAGATCTTCGCCCGCGGCCTCGGTGTGTGGGACCGTTTCCCGGCGGCCGACCGCCAGCAGCAGCTTGCCCATATGGCGACGCTGCTCGACGACCTCTACCCGACCTTCCGCCTGTTCCTTTATGATGGCCGCATGCGCTATTCGATCCCGCTGACCATATTCGGCCCCTATCGCGCGGCGATCTATGTCGGCGACATGTATGTGGTGCTGAACGCCACCCAGCCGGTCCAGGCCCTGACCCAACATTTCGACAATCTGATCCGCGCCGCGGACATCAATCCGCACGAAGCGGCCGCCTTCGCGCGCAACTTGGCCGGCATGTCGTTCGCATCAGGCTCTGCCTGAGCGCTCAGCACCGCATTTTCATTGACTGGACATAAAGACTTCTTTATATCCTTATTCGAATTCCCAGACATGTTCGAATTCCAGGACACGAAAGCCAATCCGATGACGACGAGCAATCCGATCGATGCGCTGCTGGCTGAAAAGGGTGTGCTGCTGGCCGATGGCGCCACGGGCACCAATTTGTTCGCCATGGGTCTGGAGGCCGGCGAGGCGCCGGAACTGCTGAACGAAACCGCGCCCGACACCATCACCAGCCTGCACCAGAATTTCGTCGACGCCGGCGCCGACATCATCCTGACCAACTCGTTCGGCGGCACCCGCCACCGGCTGAAACTGCACCATGCGCAAGACCGCGTGCATACGCTGAACAAGCGCGCGGCCGAGATCGCCCGCGCTGTCGCCGACAAGGCCGGCCGCAAGGTGATCGTCGCCGGCTCCGTCGGTCCGACAGGGGAACTGCTGGTGCCGCTTGGTGCCATGACCTATGACGAAGCGGTCGACGCCTTTGCCGAGCAGATCGAAGGTCTCAAGGAAGGTGGCGCCGAAGTCGCCTGGATCGAGACGATGTCGGCTCCCGACGAGATCCGCGCGGCGGCCGAAGCCGCCATCCGCGTTGGCCTGCCCTACACCTATACCGGCTCGTTCGACACCGCCGGCCGCACCATGATGGGCCTGCTGCCGAAAGACATCCACGGCGTCGCCGACGGCCTGTCGCAAGCGCCGCTCGGGGTTGGCGCCAATTGCGGCGTCGGCGCTTCCGACATCCTGGCCTCGCTGCTCGACATGACCGAGGCCAAGCCGGAGGCGACTGTCATCGTCAAGGGCAATTGCGGCATTCCCGAATTCCGTGGCACCGAGATCCACTATTCCGGCACGCCGGAACTGATGGCCGATTATGTCCGGCTCGCCGTGGATGGCGGAGCCAAGATCATCGGTGGCTGCTGCGGCACCTCGTTTCAGCATCTGGCCGCGATGCGCAAGGCGCTCGACGCCCACACCAGGGCGGATCGCCCGACCGTCGAAAAAATCGTCGAGCGCATTGGCCCGATGCGCAACAAGGTGGCGACGGCAAACACCACCGAGACCAGCGAAGCGCGCCGCGAGCGGCGGCGCAGCCGCGCCTGAGGCGATTTCTTTTTGCGGTTATTCGCTGTTGTCGGCGTAGCTTGACTGCGCCGACTTGAAATCGACCACGTTGTCGCCGCGCATTGTCGCCAGCGCACCGGATGCGCTCGGATCGGAAATCTGCTCCAGCATGGCGCGGAAACGGTCATTGGTCAGCGCCGACATGGCGGTGTGGCGCGCCTGCGCGACATCGTCGCTGATGCGTCTGGATTCGGCGGACGGGGCTGATAAACCCGCCGAAGCGTCCCGTGCCGGCGGAGTCGAGTTGGCGATGGTTGTGATTTTCAATTCCGGCTCCCTCAAGCCTTAGACATGACCGGTGTAGCGAGAGGAAATTGCGATCCGGTACCGGAAATGCCGAGCAATTTAACGATCCCGTGCGCTGCTCCTGGATCGGTTGAGATTCAGGTCAGGCCGAGCCGAAAACAGTGACTTCCGAGAACCGGAGCGGAGCGTACTTAAGTACGTGAGCGCCGGAAGCCACTGTTTGCAGGCCGGTCTCACCTGAATATCGTTAGATCCGAAAAGGGCCGGCAAGGAAAAGTATCCCTCGCCGGCCTGCCTCACCCGCCCGTGGGCCGGCTATCAGAACGATCCCATCATCTGAAAGAAACCGGCCGTCATCGCCACTACCGGTTGCCGCCCAGCGCCGAGGCAAGGCGCACAAGCGAAAGGAACTCGGACCTGTACCCAAACGGGTCGGCTCCTCGGGCGGCAGTGGCAATCTCCACGATCTTGTCGTAGCCGAACTTCGCGGTCGCATCCTCGTCGCGCAGCTTCTGGCCGAAGGCCGCGACGGCGACGGAGAAACGCTGGTCGGTACTCGCCTGATCGAAGGACCCGATCTCGTTGGCCGAGGTCACCGGCGTGGTGATCAGCTTCGAGACGTCCTCGTTGGGCAGCTTGTAGCGGATCTTGACGAAGGCATATTCGTCCGCATTGGCGACGCCGCCATTGTTGACTGTCGCCTGGCCGTAGCGCAGCGGATCGATCTGCTCGCCGCCACCGCCTTTGGGCGTGACCTCGTAGATCGCGGTGACCGAATGGCCCGAGCCGATATCGCCGGCATCGACGCGGTCATTGTTGAAATCCTCGCGGTTGAGCGCCCGGGTCTCGTAGCCGATCAGCCGGTATTCCGACACCTTGTCCGGGTTGAACTCGACCTGGATCTTGACGTCCTTGGCGATGGTGAACAGCGTCGAGGAGGCATCTTCGACCAGCACCTTCTCGGCCTCGGCCAGCGTGTCGATATAGGCGGCGGTGCCGTTGCCGTTCTGGGCAATGGTCTGCATCATTTCATCGTTCAGATTGCCGCGGCCGAAGCCGAACACCGACAGGAACACGCCGGTCTTGCGTTCGCTCTCGATCAGCCGCTTCAGGTCGTCATCATCGGTCTGGCCGACATTGAAGTCGCCGTCAGTGGCAAGCATCACTCGGTTGACGCCATCCTTGATGAAGGACTGCTGGGCAAGCTTGTAGGCTTCCCTGATGCCGGCCTCGCCTGCCGTCGAGCCACCGGGCTGCAGATTGTCGATGGCATTGAGGATCTTGTCCTTCTCGGCAACCTTTGTCGGCATCAGCACGGTGCCGGCATCGCCCGCATAGGTGACGATCGAGATGGTGTCGTCGGCCTTCAGCTTGCTGACCAGCAGCCGGAACGCCGACTTGAGCAGCGGCAGCTTGTCCGGTTCGTCCATCGAGCCCGACACGTCGATCAGGAAGACCAGATTGGCCTTCGGCTGCTCGGTCGGCTTGATGTCGAAACCCTTGATGGCGACGTGCATCAGCTTGGTGTGCGCGTTCCACGGCGTCGGCATGACGCTGACGGTCGAGTTGAACGGCGTTGAGGCCGATTCCGGCCCCTTCCAGTCATAAGGGAAGTAATTGATCATCTCCTCGACGCGGACCGTATCGGCTTGCGGCAGGTAGCCCTGCTTCAGCGAGCCGCGCACGAAGGAATAGGACGCGGTGTCGACATCGATCGAGAAGGTCGAGACCGGGTCCTCCAATGCGGCGTGCACCGGATTGGCTTTGAAATCCTGAACGCGGTCGCGATTTTCCTCCTGCGGCGCGATCTGGTCGGCCGGGATGGCCGCCGGCTGCTGCGGGGCCATAAGCTTGGGCTCGGCAGCCTGGACGCGACTGGCCCGCGCGGCATTAGGCGCGTTTGGCATGAGGCCGGCACTCTCCCGTGAAACCTCACCACTGGGTGCGGGGGCCGGCCTGGAGGTTGGCAAAGTCCCATACTCCACCTTCTTGCCGCTGTAGGTCTTTAGGTCAAACCTCGACGATACAGTGGGGCTCACCGGCGCGCTCGGTTGTGCTGCGCCACCGGCGGCACCCGATTCGGAGTTCGGTGGTGCGGCCGGCGCAAGAGCATTGCTGGCGTCGCGGCTTTCCACATCCAAGTCTGCCTTCTTGTCCTTCTCCAGCGCCGTGGGAGCCTGTTTCGGCTCGGCGACGGTTGGCTTCTGCGTCGCCGGCTTGTCGGCCAGCGTCTCGGTGATCTTCTCGTCGCCGCCGAACGGCGACGGCTGTTCCCTCAGCAAATGGAAGGTGGCGTATCCAGCGATCGGCAGGGCGACGAGCCCGGCAAGGGCCGGCGTGGCAATGAGTTTCTTTTGCATGATCTCGCTCCAGAGCTTTTGTGCTCGCTCCGTGAGACGAAGGCCGCCAACCGATCCTTGGGTGACGGCGGAAATATTTTGCTGATCATAGGCGCGCAGGGCGGCTTCGAAGGCGCGTGCCTTCGCACTCTCGCCCGGCGCCGGTACCGCTGCGTTGCGCAGCTTTCTGAGTTCGTTGTCGTCGACCATGGTCACACTTCCCCGGCTGAACGCATCAACGTCTTCAGCCGTTTTTTCGCTTCGTGGATGTGCCAGGAAACCGTCGTCTCCGAGATCGCCATCGCTTCGGCGGCGGCCGCGTGGCTCAAGCCTTCGCCATAGACAAGCATCACGGCATCGCGCTGCTTGTCGGGCAATTGCCGCACCGCCGCCCACAACGCCCCGGTCGGGTCTTCACCCTCGGCCGGGCCCTCGCTCGAAATCAGCGCATGGACGCCATAGGCCGCGGTCTTGACCGTCTCGCGCTGGGTCTTGCGCATCGTGTCGCGCGCGGCGTTCATCGTCATGGTGTAGAGCCATGTCGTGAACGCGCCGCCGCCGCGATAATCGCGGATCGCCTTGCCCAGCCTGACACAGACTTCCTGGGCGATGTCTTCGGCATCCGCCTTCCTGCCGCACCAGCGATAGGCGGCGCGATAGACGAAGTCGTAGTGACGCTCCAGCAATTTGCCAAAGGCCCCCCTGTCTCCGCCCTTCGCCCGCCCGATCAGTTCGGCGTCGGAGGCTTCACTCTCATCCAGCATCATCGCCATCATTTGCCTGTTGGACGAAGGCTAATGGCTAATCCTTGGGGTGATGGAAAGGTTTTTTCTCGAATTTGGGCGTTTGCGTCTAGGGCGTGCCGAGTGAGGTCAGGCCGGCCTCACCTGAATGTCAACACGCCTGGCCCGCCGCCCAGCCCGACGACCACGCCCATTGGAAATTATAGCCGCCGAGCCAGCCGGTGACGTCGACGACCTCGCCGATGAAGAACAGGCCCGGCATCAGCTTCGCCTGCATCGTCTTCTGGTCGAGGCCGTTGGTGTCTACCCCGCCGAGCGTCACTTCGGCCGTCCGGTAGCCCTCCGAACCGGCTGGCTTGATGCGCCAGTCGTTGACCGCGGCCTCGACGGTTTTGATCTGGGCCTCGGAAAGATCGGCGAGTTTGCCGTCCAGCCCGGTTTGCTCGGCTATCGCCTGAGCCAGTCGTTTCGGCAAATGATTTGCCAGCACGGTCTGCACCGCTTGCCGGCCATTGCCACGCCTGGCGGCGCGGACGAGCTCAGCCACATCCGTGCCCGGCAGCATGGCGATGCGGATCTCATCGCCCTCGCGCCAATAGGAGGAGATCTGCAGGATGGATGGCCCGCTGACGCCGCGATGCGTGAACAGCATCGCCTCGGAAAACCGCGTCTTGCCGCAGGCAATCTCGGCGTCGACCGCGTTTCCGGCCAGGGGCGAAAGCCGCTCAAGCGTTTTTGCGTCGAAGGTCAGCGGCACCAGGGCAGGCCGTGTTTCGACGACGGCAAGGCCAAACCGTTCGGCAAGCTCGTAGCCGAAGCCCGTCGCGCCCATCTTGGGGATCGACTTGCCGCCACAGGCCACGACCAGGGACTGGCAGGAAACCGAGCCCGTGGAGAGGGCGAGTTCAAACCCTTCCTCGGTTCTGCCGATAGCCTCGACGCGGGTCGACAATACCAGCTCGGCGCCCCTGCCCCGCATTTCCGAGACCAGCATATCGATGATCTGGCGCGCCGAGCCGTCGCAGAACAGCTGCCCCAATGTCTTCTCGTGGTAGGCAATGCCGTGGCGTTCGACCAGCGCAATGAAGTCGCGCTGTGTATAGCGGCTGAGCGCCGAGATGCAGAAATGCGGATTCCTCGATATGAAATTCTTCGGGCTCGCATGGATGTTGGTGAAATTGCACCGGCCGCCGCCGGAGATGCGGATCTTTTCGCCAGGCGCCGCCGCGTGATCGAGGATCAGCACCGAACGGCCGCGCTTGGCGGCTTCCACGGCGCACATCATTCCGGCGGCGCCGGCGCCGATGATCACGACATCATAGGATTGCATCAGGTTGATCGTTCCCGCGCGGCTCCCGCTCATTCAGCGAGACCGCCCTGATACCGCGAACGGATCGGGCAGCCAACAGGCGGGAATAGCCGCGCGAGACTCAGGTCAGTGTCTCGGCAAACAGCGCCGTCAGCCGTTTCCAGTGACGCTCGGCTCCAGCTTCGTCGTAGACACTGTGGTCGGGCACGCACCAGCCATGCGCCATGCCGACATAATTCTCCAGCAGATAGTCGACTCCCGCCGTCCTCAGCGCCTCGGCCAGCTTGGTCGACTGCTCCGGTGGGAAACTCCGGTCGACGCCCGCCATGCCGACATACACACGCGCCTTGATGGAGGCCGCCTTGCGGTGCGGGCTGTCGGCGGCATCGCTGGCGAGGTTGCCGCCATGGAAACTGGCGGCGGCCTTGACCCTGTCGGGGTAGGTTGCAGCGGCGTTGAGCGCCCGCGCCCCGCCCATGCAATAGCCGACAGTGCCGATCGGTCCCGTGACGCCTTCGCCGGCGAGCGCGTCGACAAAGGCGGCGCTGTCGCTTAGGGTCATTTCCTGCGTCGTGCCGGTGACCAGCGCCATCAGCGGCGCCCTGGTCCTTTCTTCGACAAAAGCGGTCTTGGCGTCGAACGGGCCATAAGGAGCATTGCGGTAGAAGAGATCGGGCACCAGCACCGCATAGCCCTCGCCCGCCAGCCGTTCCGCCATCAGGTCAAGCGCCGGGCGCGGACCGAAGGCGTCCTGGTAGAGAATGACGCCAGCCTTGGCTGAAGAAACCTTGGCCGAGCGGAACAGGCCTGCCTTCGCCACACCGTCACGGGTCTTGATGTGAAGGTCCTGCTTCATCATTGCGTGCTCCGTTTGCCAGATGCGCGATACATATCCGCGCAAGCCGCCACGGCAAGGCGTTCCCTGAGCCCGGCGGTCAACATTTCGTGCGGGATCGCGTGATGCGCTAAGGACCAGCGAACGCAGCCATGTGGAAGGCCTGGACCTCCGGCGGATAGCGATACTGCGCGCCATAGGGGCAGGCATTGCGATCGAGGCAACCACCGGCCCGGCACGGCTCGCCATTCGCCCCCCGCACATGCGCGAGGCAGGCCTGGTAGGCGAAACCATCCGTCGAATAAGCGGCGACCGGACAGGATTTCAGACAAGGTTTGTCGACGCAGGTGTCGCAAAGATGGATCGTCTCCCGAAATTCCGGAAGCGTTATCTCGTCCTCGAACAGCAGCGCGCCGCGATAAGCATGCCAAAGCCCGTATTGCGGATGCATGAGGATGCCGAGCGGCGACGGCCTCAGCCCTTCCGCCCGAACAGCCCATTGCTGAAACGGCAGGTAAGGTTTGTCCGACGGCGAAACGACGCGGGCACCAAACTCTTGCGCCACCTCGCCGATGACCTCCCGCGACCAGGTGTCGAGCGGATCGGCGATCGCCTGTGGCTGCTGGTCCCGCCAGCGCAGGAAATGCGGCCAAGGCGCGGCGCCCGCCTGCCCTACCAGCAGGACAGACTTTGCCGGCGTGCCCGAGGCGCCATCAGGAGCACCCTCGTCATCGGGAAAAAGAAGACCCCCACGCAGGATGAGGCCGTTGGCGCCAAGCGCGGCCGTGATCTCCTCGATCATACCGCGCACGCAATCATCCCTTCTTGTCCGGATCGGAGAAGGCGCTCCGCCAGACTTCCTTGTGGATGATGTTGGCGACTTTAGCCCCGCCTGACTCGGGCTCCTTTCAGGTGAAGGCGTCGGGCATCGACCCCTTCTTCTTGGCGATGAAATCCTTCAAGGCTTCATCGATGCCTTCATCAAGGTGCGGCGCTTCGTAAGCCTCCAGCCAGCGCCGCGCCAGATCGTTGGCGCGCTGCGGTGCGGTCTTCTGGCCCTCGGCCAGCCACTGCTCGTAGGAGTTGTTGTCGGCGATCGACGAGCGGTAGAAGGCGGTCTGGAAATTGGCCTGGGTATGGTCGCAGCCGAGATAGTGGCTGCCCGGGCCGACCTGGCGGATGGCGTCCATCGCCTGGCCGTTTTCCGACAGGTCGACGCCCTCGGAGAATTTCTGGGTCATGCCGAGCTGGTCGATATCCATCATGAATTTTTCGTAGCAGGAGGCCAGCCCGCCTTCGAGCCAGCCTGCCGAATGCAGGACGAAATTGGTGCCGGCGAGAATGGTCGAGTTCAGCGTGTTGGCGCTCTCATAGGCTGCCTGTGCGTCCGGAACTTTCGAAGCACAGAGCGAGCCCCCGGTACGGAACGGCAAGCCGAGCCGGCGGGCGAGTTGGGCAGCGCCATAGGAGACCAGCGACGGCTCCGGTGTGCCGAAGGTCGGCGCGCCCGACTGCATCGAGATCGACGAGGCGAAGGTGCCGAACAGCACCGGCGCGCCCGGACGGATCAGCTGCGTGAACGAGGCGCCGGCCAGCACTTCGGCCAGGACCTGCGTCAGCGTGCCGGCGACCGTCACCGGGCTCATCGCGCCGGCCAGGATGAACGGCGTGACGATGCAGGCCTGGTTATGACGCGAATAGACCTTCAGGGCGCCAAGCATGGTCTCGTCGAACACCATCGGCGAGTTGGCGTTGATCAGGCTGGTCAGCACCGTGTTGTTCTCGACGAAGTCGTCGCCGAACACCAGCTTGGCCATCGCCACCGTGTCCTCGGCGCGCTCCGGTGCGGTCACCGAACCCATGAACGGCTTGTCGGAATATTTGATGTGCGCGTAGACCATGTCGAGATGGCGCTTGTTGACCGGCACGTCGACCGGCTCGCACACCGTGCCGCCCGAATGGTGGATCGACGGCGCCATATAGGCGAGCTTCACGAAGTTCTGGAAATCCTCGATCGTCGCGTAGCGCCTGACGCCGTCGAGATCGCGCACGAAGGGCGGACCATAGACCGGCGCGAACACGGTCGCATTGCCACCGATCTGCACCGAGCGCTCCGAATTGCGGGCATGCTGGGTGTAGATGGGCGGCGCGGTCTTCAAGAGCGAACGGCAGAGCCCCTTGGGAAAATGCACGCGCTCGCCCTTGACGTCGGCGCCGGCCTCTTTCCAGAGCTGCAGCGCTTCGGCGTCATCGCGAAAAATGATGCCGATCTCTTCCAGCACCGTGTCGGTGTTCTTCTCGATCAGCGCCAGGCCTTCCTCGTTCAGCACCTCGTAGACGTTGATCTTGCGCTTGATGTAGGTGAGCTGGGTCCCGGGGCCGCCTCCGGAGCGCGCCGCACGCCTGGCCGCCGCTCCGCCGCTGGCGCCGCGCCCACGCCGCGCGTTTGACGCTTCCTGGTCGACTGCCGCGTGTTCACTCATGATCGCTCTTCCCTGAATATGGCCCGCCTGACTATGGCTGGTCCGTAACCGTTGCGGCCGCATGACGCGGCTTTGCCCGGATCGTAGCCATGCACCCTATTCGAAACGGCCCGTCCGCGCCAACGCCTGTCGCAAAATCGACAAGAAAACCGATAGATTTTCCAGTCGCTTTCCTTTTGCGGGAAGTCGCAAATCAGCTATGGATACCCGCCCGTTGCGGGTTAGGTATGAACACCATTATTTTGTGCCTTGCGACACAGTCGCGATGCCGTGAGGAGCTGGATAAAAATGTCCGACGACGAGATCATCCTTTCCGAGCTTTCCGACGACGAGCTGGTGCAGCAGATGCACGACGATCTCTACGACGGGCTGAAGGAAGAGATCGAGGAAGGCACCGACATCCTCCTTGAGCGCGGCTGGGCGCCCTACAAGGTGCTTACCGAGGCGCTGGTCGAAGGCATGCGTATCGTCGGCGAGGATTTTCGCGACGGCATCCTGTTCGTGCCGGAAGTGCTGTTGTCCGCCAACGCCATGAAGGCCGGCATGTTCATCCTGCGTCCGCTGCTCGCCGCCACCGGCGCGCCGAAACAGGGCAAGATGGTGATCGGCACCGTCAAGGGCGACATCCACGACATCGGCAAGAACCTCGTCGGCATGATGATGGAGGGTGCTGGCTTCGACGTCATCGATCTCGGCATCAACAACGCGGTCGAGAAGTATCTCGACGCGATCGAAAAGCACCAGCCCGACATCATCGGCATGTCGGCACTGCTCACCACCACCATGCCCTACATGAAGGTCGTCATCGACACGATGAAGGAAAAGGGCATTCGCGACGACTACGTCGTGCTGGTCGGCGGCGCGCCGCTCAACGAGGAATTTGGCAAGGCCGTCGGCGCCGACGCTTATTGCCGCGACGCGGCGGTAGCGGTCGAGACCGCCAAGGATTTCATGAAGCGCAAGCACAACGTGCGTGCTTCGGCCTGATCCAAGGCATCAGGGCGACGAAAAAAAGCCGCGCCTTGCAGCGCGGCTTTTTTGTCCCCAGATGAGGGACGACCGCCGATCAATTGGCGACGGTGTCCTTGACCGCCCTCGCCGTCGATTTGACATCCTTGCCGACACCCCGAACGGTGTTGGCGCAGGCCGTAAGTGCAAGAGCGCAGGCAAGGATAGCCATCGGCGCTATGCGTAGCAGTTTCATGGACGGTGTCTCCCTCGACAGATAAATTAGCCCCACAGCGAAAAGCCGGCTCGACTTGGTCAAGACGAAAAAAACAAAACCGAATCAGACAGACAGGCTGCTCGTCATCGCCTGCGGGATGATTGCGCGCGAGGTGTTGGCCGTCAAGGAACAGCTCGGGCTCCATCACCTCGAATTGACGTGCCTTCCGTCCGAGTTTCATTTCTACCCGGACCGCATCGCGCCGGCGATGGACAAGGCGATCGAAAAGGCCAGAGCGGAAGGCTATGAACACATCTTCGTCGGCTATGCCGATTGCGGCACTGGCGGCCTGCTTGACCGCGTGTTGGAGAAGCATGGCGTCGAACGCATGGCCGGCCCGCATTGCTTCGCGTTCTATCAAGGCATGGAAGCCTATGCGAAGGTCGCCGACGACGACATGATGTCCTTCTACATGACGGACTTCCTGTGCCGCCAGTTCGATGCCTTCTTCATGAAGCCGCTCGGGCTGGACAAGCACCCGGAGCTGATCAAGGACTATTTCGGCAATTACGAGAAGCTGATCTATCTGGCGCAGACCGATGATCCGGAGCTCGACAAGGTCGCGGAAAAGGCCGCCGCCCTGCTCGGCCTCGCCTATGAGCGCCGCTCCACCGGTTTTGGCGACCTGACGCCAGGCCTGGCGCGGGCGGCCGCGAACGCCTGACGGCTTCAGGCCGGGTCTTCGGCTGCCAGCGCCGCCAGCACGTCGGCAAAGCTCGTCCTGCAGGCAAAACCCAGCCTGTCCCTCGCCCGCGACGCGTCATAGATCCGGTCGATCGAGGAAAACATCGTCCAGCCCTTCCTCGCGTAGAGAGCGGGAAATTCAGGAAAATACCGCGCCACCACGGACGGCGCGTCCCTGATCAACGCCTCGCAATCTTCGGGTTGGAACGGCGTCGGCGCACAGATGATGAAGGTGTCGAAGCCGAGCTCCGGTGCCTTCTCCAAGGCGGCGACATGCGCCTGCGCCGCGTCCTCCACCATCAGCCGCCGAAACAGCAGTTCGTTCGCCTTGGTGTTGGCGTCCGACTGCTCGATGGCATGCGCCATGTCGTCGGCCTCGGGGAAGAAACGTGCCGTGCGCAGCACCACCACCGGCAGGCCGTGCTGGAGGTGGTAGAGACGGCAGAGATGCTCGGCGGATAGCTTGGTGACGCCATAGATGTTGCGCGGCTCGGGCGACATCGCTTCCGTCAGCCACGCCGCCTTGCGCGCACCGCCCTTGAGCCGTCGCGTATCGCCTGCGAGATCATCAGCGAGGTCGTTGACGTGAAGACGAAGCGTTGCACATTGGCCGCCACCGCCGCGTCGAGCAGGTTTAGCGTGCCTTGCACGTTGGCCGCGATGAAATCGCTGTTGGCGTGGCTGTCTATGTTGGGCTTGTGCAGCGCGCCGCTGTGAATAATGGCCTCTATCCGGTTTTCTCCGACGGCACGCATGACGAGGTCACGGTCGGCAATCGAACCGACGATCCGCGTTTCGGCCGATGGAACGGGATCGAGGCCGGTCACGTCATGTCCAAGCTCACGCAGGAGTGGCGCCAGCGCGCTGCCCAGCCAACCCGACGATCCCGTAAGCAAGATTCGCATGCGTCACACCATGAGTTTTGACCGAGACGCTGTTAAGCACGGATGACAGGCGCCAGCGACCCGGTAAGTTATGCGCCAGGCGGCGGCAGCGCCGTTCCAGACAAAACAGGGAATTCTTTGATGATCCTTCGCTCATTGATCGCCGCCCTTGGTCTCCTCTGCTGTACTTTGCCCGCCCTTGCCGACGGACTAGTGCAAAAACTGATCACGCCTGCCGATAAGGCGCGGCTCGACAAATATGGCGACACCCGCAAGGCGGCGCTCGCCGAAGCAAAGGCGGCCAACCCCGCCGAGCTCAAGCAGCTCGACACGCTGTTGGCCAAGCCGCTGGTCGCCTTCTCCGACAAGGATCTCACCGGCAACTGGCGGTGCCGCACGATCAAGGTCGGCGGACTGAGCCCGCTCGTTGTCTATGGCTGGTTCAAATGCAGGGTCACCGATGATGGCTCCGGCTGGCGGCTGGAAAAGATCAGCGGTTCTCAGCGCACCCAGGGCCGCTTCTTCGACGACGGCGACAAGCGCTCGATCTATCTTGGCTCCGGCTCCGTCAACGACGATCGGGCAAAGCCCTATGGCAGCGGCCCGCAGACCGACCAGGTTGGTTACGCCTTCCGAAACAGCGCCAAGGAATGGCGCATCGAGTTCCCCGCGCCCTACTATGAATCGAAGCTCGACATCATGGAGTTCAAGCGCTGACCAAGTCTTCATGCGCTGACCGGGGTCTTCATGGGTTGGTAAGGCTTCCGGCATACCAAGGATTAACCCGCCCGCCCTAAGGTCCGGCCACATCAGCCGGTCCTTGGAGCACGGAAAGATCAATGGCAGCGTCGCAACCAAATCCGCGACCTATTGTGGTCGTCACCGGTGGCGGCGCGCATGTCTGGGCCATGATCAACGACCTCGCCGACCGCGTCGGCCCTGTCAGCGTCGTCCTCGAAATCCCTGAATCTAAAAAGCAATTGCTGCGCGGCCGCGCCCGACGCCAGGGCTGGATCTCTGCCATCGGCCAGCTCGGCACGATGGTGCTGAGCAGGCTCGGCAAACGGCTTAATGTCAAACACGCCGCCCGGTTGATTGCCGAGGAGAAGCTTGAAACGGAACCGCGGCAAGGCCAGGTCATCATCCATGTGGCATCCGCCAACGGGCCGGAATGTCTGCAGGCAATCGAGACGATCAAGCCCGGCGTCGTGCTGCTGAACGGCTGCCGGCTGATTTCCAGGGAGATGCTGGCCAAAATGCCGTGTCCGGTGCTCAACTATCATGCCGGCATCACCCCGAAATATCGCGGCATGAATGGCGGCTATTGGGCGTTGACCTCAGGCGATCCGCAGAATTTCGGCACCACCGTCCATCTGGTCGATGCGGGCGTCGACACTGGTGGCGTGCTGAAGCAGGTGCGCGGCAAGCCGAAACAAGGTGACACCATCTCAAGCTATGCGCTGCGCCAGGCGGCGTTTTCGCGCGACATCTGCGTCGAGGCGGTCAGCGACGCGCTGGCCGGAAAACTTGCAACGTTCGATCCAGGGCTGCCATCGAAGCAGTGGTACCACCCGACGATCTGGTTCTACGTCTGGACAGGGCTGAGAACCGGCATTTGGTAACGCATCCAGTGTCCGGAACAGCGCAAATTCCGCCGCCATTACCGCTGCAGTGACCCCGTCGCGGAATGGGTCGCAAACGAATAAACGCACCTTTCATTTTACGACATCCAAATGCGTCGCTTTTGAATGCGCGCGCGTCGTCCCATAACAAGCGGGCCCACTGCGCTTGCGGCAATGCTCGGGGATCGAGGAGCGAGAATTCATGGCCGATCTTATCGTCGTCTACTGGCGCGACATTCCTGCCCAGGTCATCGTCAAGAAGGGCCGGCAGAACGCCAAGCGCGAACTGCCGTTGCGCTTCACCGAGGCGATCGACATGTGCGCCATGCGCACCGGCGCCGGCGGCACGGACGACTATCTGGCCGAATGGCGCAAGGCTGATCCAGTTCCGGTCGGTGACGATCTCGAAGCCGAGGTCGAAAAGGCCTTCAACGAGATCGACGCGAAATATGACCGCGAGCGGCTGGTCGCTCTGGTCAAGGCCGGCGGCAAAGAAAATGTCTGAAACCACTCCCGTCAGCAAGGAAGGCGTGGCCATTACGCAGGCCACTCAGGTCAAGAAGGCGGCGCCGAAGTCCGACTACAAGCCGGCCGATGTCTCGCCGCAGCGGCGCGTACAGCGCTCCTTCGCGATACGGCTGTGGTCGATCAGGCATTCGCGCTTGCTCGAATGGTTCTACGCCCGCTTCGCCGACACTTTCTTGCTGCTGCACCCCTTGTGGAAGGGTATCGGCTATGGCCGTGTCGAGGCTCCAATCAAGTTCGTCGAAAAGCGCGTAAAAGGCTTCATGTTCGACTGCCGCATGTGCGGTCAGTGCATCCTGTCCTCGACCGGCATGTCTTGCCCGATGAACTGCCCCAAGCAGTTGCGCAACGGCCCTTGCGGCGGCGTGCGCGCCAACGGCAATTGCGAGGTCGAACCCGATATGCCCTGCGTCTGGGTCAAGGCCTGGGAAGGTTCGCAGAACATGGTCAACTCCGACAGGATCCTCACCGTGCAGAAGCCGGTCGACCAGTCGTTGCGCGAAACCTCTGCCTGGCTGCGGGTGACCGCGCAGGCTGCGGCAGCCCGTGAAGCCGCCGCTGCCGCGAAGACCGGAGCCTCCGCGTGACCGGCCGCCAGCTCGACGAAAATCCGGCCGGCATCCATTTGCCGCTCGATCCCCTGCCCGGCCACACCTCGCGCGGCCGGCTGGAGCGCGTGCTCAGGCGCGGCGAGTTTGCGGTGACGACCGAACTGAACCCGCCCGACAGCGCCGATCCGGAGGATGTCTACAACCGTGCGAAGATCTTCGACGGCTGGGTCGACGCCATCAACGCCGTCGATGCGTCCGGCGCCAATTGCCATATGTCGTCGGTCGGCATCTGTGCGCTTCTGACCCGCATGGGCTACGCCCCGATCATGCAGATCGCCTGCCGCGACAAGAACCGCATCGCCATCCAGGGCGACGTGCTGGGCGGCGCCGCGATGGGCGTCGCCAACATGCTGTGCCTGACCGGCGACGGCGTGCAGGCCGGCGACCAGCCGGGCGCCAAGCCGGTGTTCGACCTCGATTCCATGTCTCTGTTGGAGACCTGCCGCATCATGCGAGACAACGGCAAGTTTCTGTCCGGCCGCAAGCTGACGACGCCGCCGCAGCTGTTCCTGGGCGCTGCCGTCAATCCGTTCGCGCCGCCTTTCGACTTTCGCCCGATCCATCTCGGCAAGAAGATCGCCGCCGGCGCGCAGTTCGTGCAGACGCAGTATTGCTTCGACGTGCCGATGTTCAAGACCTTCATGCAGAAGGCACGTGATCTCGGCCACACCGAGAAAGTGTTCATCCTGTGTGGCGTCGGCCCTCTCGCTTCCGCCAAGACGGCAAAATGGATCCGCTCCAACGTGCCGGGCATCCATATCCCTGACGCTATCATCAAGCGGCTGGAAGGCGCCCAGGACCAGAAGAAGGAAGGCAAGCAGCTCTGCACCGACATCATCAACGAGGTGAAGGAAATTCCCGGTGTCTCCGGCATCCATGTGATGGCCTATCGCCAGGAGGAATATGTCGCCGAGATCGTCGATGAATCGGGCGTGCTGAAGGGCCGCCAGCCGTGGAAACGCGAGATCCGCCGCGACGACCAGATGGTTGCCGACCGGCTGGACCGCATCCTGCACGACGACATTACCGAAACCCAGGTGGACATGGTGAAGACCGCGCATTGACTTCCGCGGAGAGCGACCATTCGCTTGATCGACAAGAGATAACGATATAAAGAACTCTTTATATCACGACGGAGAGATTTCATGACCCGGACCATCGTCGCCTCGGCGACACGAGAAATCATCATCGGCTTCGACCAGCCTTTCTGCGTGATTGGCGAACGCATCAACCCGACCGGCCGCAAGAAGCTCGCCGCCGAGATGGTGGTTGGCAATTTCGAGACCGTCATCAAGGACGCGCTGGAGCAGGCCGCCTGCGGCGCCACCATGCTCGACGTCAATGCCGGCGTCACCTCGGTCAACCCGAACGAAACCGAACCTGGCCTTCTGGTGCAGACGCTGGAGATCGTCCAGGGCCTGGTCGATCTGCCGCTGTCGATCGACAGTTCCGTCACCGCCGCGATCGAAGCCGCGCTGAAAGTCGCCAAGGGCCGCCCGTTGGTCAATTCCGTCACCGGCGAGGAGGAAAAGCTCGAGGCCATCCTGCCGCTGATCAAGAAATACAATGTGCCGGTCGTCGCCATCTCCAACGACGAGACCGGCATTTCGATGGATCCGGACGTGCGCTTTGCCGTCGCCAAGAAGATCGTGCAGCGCTGCGCCGATTTCGGCATCCCGGCGCATGACGTCGTAGTCGATCCGCTGGTGATGCCGATCGGCGCGCTGGGCGATGCCGGCCGCCAGGTGTTCGCCCTGCTGCGTCGGCTCCGCGAAGAGCTCAAGGTCAACACCACCTGCGGCCTCTCCAACATCTCCTTCGGCCTGCCGCACCGCCATGGCATCAACGCCGCCTTCATCCCGATGGTGATCGGCGCCGGCATGACCTCGGCGATCATGAACCCGGTGCGCCCGCAGGAAATGGAAGCGGTGCGCGGCGCCAACGTGCTGAACGGCACCGACGAGAACTGTACCAAATGGATCAAGACCTACAAGGATTATAAGCCGGCCGAAGGCGGCCAGGCGGTGGCGGCGCCGACAGCGGTCAACGCGCCGGGCGAAGGCGGCGGCAATGGCGGCCGCCGACGCGGTGGCCGTGAAGCCCGCATGGGCCGGGGATAAGCGCGCAATCGTGAACTCGCCTGCAAACATAACCGATCCGCTCGTGCTGTTCATGCCGTCAGGCAAGCGCGGGCGGTTCCCTGTCGGCACGCCCGTGCTCGACGCCGCGCGCCAGCTCGGCGTCTATGTCGAGAGCGTGTGCGGCGGACGCGCCACTTGCGGACGCTGCCAGATCGAGGTGCAGGAAGGCAATTTCGCCAAGCACAAGATCACCTCCTCAAACGACCACATATCACCCAAAGGCCCTAAGGAAGAGCGCTATGAACGTGTGCGCGGCCTGCCCGAACGGCGCCGCCTCTCCTGCTCCGCCCAGATTCTCGGCGATCTCGTCATTGACGTGCCGCAGGACACGGTCATCAACGCCCAGACCATCCGCAAGGATGCCGACACCAGGGTCATCGCCCGCGATTCCGCGATCCGCATGTGCTACGTCGAGATCGAAGAACCAGACATGCACAAGCCGCTTGGCGATCTCGACCGCCTGAAGATCGCCCTGATGAAGGACTGGAACCTCAAAAGCCTGGACTTCGATTTTTATCTGCTGCCGCAGGTGCAAGGTATTTTGCGCAAGGGCAACTGGACGGCGACCGCCGCCATCTACAAGGATACGGACACCGAGACAGCGCGCGTCATCGCGCTGTGGCCGGGCCTCAAGAACGAGGCCTATGGCCTGGCCTGCGACATCGGCTCGACCACCATCGCCATGCATCTGGTGTCGCTGCTGTCGGGCCGCGTCGCCGCCTCGTCCGGAACGTCGAACCCGCAGATCCGCTTCGGCGAGGATCTGATGAGCCGCGTCTCCTATGTGATGATGAACCCGGATGGCCGCGAAGGCATGACGGTTGCTGTCCGCGAGGCAATCTCCGGCCTCGTCGATAAGGTTTGCGCGGAAGGCAATGTCCAGCGCAACGACATCCTGGATTCCGTCTTCGTCGGCAATCCGATCATGCATCACCTGTTCCTCGGCATCGATCCGACCGAACTCGGTGGCGCGCCCTTCGCGCTTGCCGTCTCGGGCGCCGTTCGCATCAAGGCCTCCGACATCGGGCTGAAGCTCAACCAGGGCGCACGGCTCTATATGTTGCCTTGCATCGCCGGTCATGTCGGCGCCGACGCGGCGGCCGTGACCCTGTCCGAAGGCCCGCACCGCCAGGACGAGATGATGCTGATCGTGGACGTCGGCACCAATGCCGAGATCGTACTCGGAAACCGTACACGGGTAGTCGCTGCTTCCTCGCCTACCGGTCCGGCTTTCGAAGGCGCCGAAATCTCCGGTGGCCAGCGGGCTGCGCCCGGCGCCATCGAGCGCGTGCGCATCGATCCAGACACGCTGGAGCCGAAATACCGCGTCATCGGCTCGGAACTGTGGTCCGACGAGCCCGGCTTCCTCGACAGCGTGCAGGCGACCGGCGTCACCGGCATTTGCGGCTCTGGCATCATCGAGATCGTCGCCGAAATGTATCTCGCCGGCATCATCTCCGAGGATGGTGTCGTCGACGGATCGCTTGCCGCGCGCTCGCCGCGCGTCGTCGCCAACGGCCGCACCTTCTCCTACGTGCTGAAGGAAGGCGAACCCAAGATCACCATCACCCAGACAGACGTGCGTGCCATTCAGTTGGCCAAGGCGGCGCTCTATGCCGGCACCAAGCTGCTGATGGAAAAACAGAACACCGAGCATGTCGACCGCATCCACTTCGCCGGTGCCTTCGGCTCCTTCATCGATCCGAAATACGCCATGGTGCTAGGTCTCATCCCCGATTGCGACCTCGACAAGGTCTCGGCCGTGGGCAACGCCGCCGGCGCGGGTGCTCGCATGGCGCTGCTCAATCGCGGCTATCGCCGCGAGATCGAGGAGACGGTGAGCCAGATCGAAAAGATCGAGACGGCGCTCGAGCCGAAATTCCAGGAGCACTTCGTCTACGCCATGGCGCTGCCCAACAAGGTCGACCCATTCCCGAAACTGGCGGCGGCGGTGAAGCTGCCGCCGCGCAAGACGGTGAGCGAGGATGGCATCGCCGGAGATGCAGCACCGCGCCGGCGCTCCCGCGAAGGCCATGCTGCTCGGCGCAGCCGCGAATAGACGCGCCGGCCACTCCCTCGATTTATTTGTATGCAAACGTTTCCGGATCGTCCGATCCGGAAACCGAAACACTGTTTTCGCGAAATCCAGCAGATACATGCACAGCGCATTTACCCGCACATCGAACGGCGGCTGAGGACAGTCCTTGGCCATCGCCGTTCTTCAAGGGAGATGACAATGACGATGTTCGAAAATTTCGGCCGCTTGGGTGTGGCCATCAGGCAAGCCCACGCCAGGAACAAATCGATCCGCGCGCTGAACAGCTTGCCGGCGCATGTCCAGAAGGACATCGGCTGGCCGGCATCGCCGCCGAACGATCCGCAGGCCACACTCGCCTCGCTGCTGCTAGGCTCCACGCGGTGACGACGTTCGCCGACAAATACAAATTGCTCGGCGTCCACCGGGGATCCCACACATCCCCGATGGCCACTAGCAACCGATTGCGCACGGCACTTTTGCCGCGGCGCCGACGACGCGCGGATCACACCAGCGTGTGGGCACGCCGTAAATCTTGACATTCTCGGCCAAGGCACGATCTTCGTTACAAGGGGGAGTTCTCTTAGTCGGCTGCAGCCGAAGTTCGTGTATTCGCATGCCAAGTTTGAAAAGCCACGTTGTGTCCTTCGTGCTCAGGCACAGCCGCAAGCAAGCCTTTTCCAGCCCGGAAAACCTGCAGCGCTGGATCGCCGCCGCGCGCAAGACGGAGGATCATCATCCGCCGGCCGCGCTGCATCAGCGTTTCGAAATCCAGACGCGCAGCGTGGACGGTTTTCCGGTCTACGAAATCGCCCCCAAGGCCGGAGAGCACAAGCGGATACTCTACCTGCATGGCGGCGCTTATGTCTTTGAGATCACGCCCTATCACTGGTATCTGATCGCCGACATGGCCGACCGGCTGGGCTACGGCATCACCGTGCCGATCTACCCTATCGCCCCGGAACACGATTTCCACGCCATGTTCGGCATGGTCGGCGCTGTCTACCGCCAGATGCTCGATGAGACAGAGGCGGAAGATATCGTCTTCATGGGCGATTCCGCCGGCGGCAACATGGCCGTGGTGCTGACCATGATGGCGGCGGACGAGGGTTTGCCGGTGCCGTCGCGCCATGTGCTGATTTCACCCGGCCTCGACGTCTCGCTCGCGAACCCCGAAGTGTTTGAGGCGGAGCGGAATGATCCATGGTTGGGCATCGCCGGCGGGCGTGAGGCAATCCGGCTCTATAGTGCCGGATTGGATCCGACAGACTGGCGTATCAGCCCGGTCTATGGCGATCTGTCGGTATTGCCGAAGACACTGCTCCTGACGGGCTCCCGCGATCTTCTCACGCCCGACAATCTCATCTTTGCACAAAAAGCCAGCGCCGCCGGTGTCGAGGTGGATCTGATCTACGAGGAAGGCATGTTCCACGTCTGGCCGCTGATTGACATGCCGGAAGCGCGGCGCGCGCGTCAGCACATCGTCGCGTTTCTCACGGACGACACCTACACTCGGGCTGAAAGGGAAACGGTCAAGTCGTCGACCAAAGCTTCATCCCAGCACACCAACCATTTCGGCCAGACGATCAATCGGCTCGGCGAACGTGACGAGATCGCCGAGCATTGAAACTCGGCCCCACGACATCGATCAGAACTTGCCGGTTTCCCTGAACACTTCGAAGGTCGCGCGGATGTGGTCGGCGACGGCCTTGACCGGCGCGCTGGCGTCCGGCGCCACCACCATGGCAAGATTGTAAGTGCCGATATCGGGCATTCCGTCCTTAGGGCAGAGTTCGACCATGTCGTTGCCCAGGAACGATCTCGGCAGCGGCGCGACCGCGAGGTCGGCCATGATCGCGGCGCGCTGGCCTGCGGTATGGGCACTCATATAAGCGACGCGATAGTTGCGGCCCTCGCGGCCCAATGCCTCGAGCGCGCCGGCCCGCCAGGCACAGCCCTCTTCCCAAAGCGAAACCGGCAGCGGTTCGCGCAGATGCGCGCAGCCGCCCTTGGCGCCGGCCCACACGATCGGCTCGGTCAACAGCACCTCGGCACCGAGCGCGCTGGTCTTGTACGAATTGGTCAACAGCGTGATGTCGAGCGCCCGGTCATCCATGCGCCGGCGCAGATTGCTGCTCTGGTCGATGGTGACGTCGACGGCGATCGAGGGATGCGACTGCGCGAAACGCTTCAACACATGCGGCAGCACGCGCTCGCCATAGTCGTCAGGTGAGCCGAGCCGCACCACCCCGACAATATCGGGGATGATGAACTTCGACACCACCTCGCGGTTGATCGACAAAAGCCGCCGGGCATAGCCGAGCAGCATTTCGCCGTCCGTGGTCAGCGTCACCGAACGCGCGTCGCGCGCGAACACCGAGCGGCCGAGAATATCCTCCAGCTTCTTGATCTGCATGGAGACGGCCGACGGCGTCCGAAACACCGCATTGGCCGCGGTGGTGAAGCTGCCGGTCTCGGCAATCGCCACGAAGGTGCGCAAAACGTCGAGGTCGAGCAGCGGCAGCGGGTGATTGAGTGGGGCGTTCATGACGATCGACCTTCAATTTTTCTGATACAAAACATCATTCCATTTCGTTTGATTGAACATCAGACCGGGAGCATAGTCAACTCCATCGAAGCAGCATGCTGCCAAAAGCGGCCACGAAACGACCACGGCGCAGACCTGCATTCGACGTGAAATGAAGCTGAAACAGACCTGACGTAACGCATTGCCGGCGCCTGCCGTGCCGTAGCAAAGGAGATCGAAATGTCTATCCTATCGTCCCTCGGCCGCATCGCGACCGAATTCAACGCGGCCCGCGCCCGCTACCAGACCGAACGCGCCATCCGTTCACTGCCGATCGAGCTGCAGAAGGATATCGGCTGGCCGGAAGCTTCCGACGCCAAGACCGGCATTCGCAGCGGCGTCGGATCCTGGGCTGGAGCAAAGTAAATCGTGTGTACCCCGTGCTGAAGGCCTGCCGCGCAGCCCGCCCGGCAGGCCTTCTCTATTTTATTTGTATTCAAACGAATTCATGAGCCATGCCGCCGCTGCATGGCGCATATGAGCAAGCCGCATAGCAGCTCGATTTTTTGATTAACTCTTTGTAAATATTCATAAATCCTAGGCATATTGCTCGTAGCTTGCCAAAATATGTCGCATCCGGTGTCGCTTTTCATATCAAGCGCTTCGCTTTTGCGATTTAGTTCCTGCTCACACAAGCCTATATCACCGTCAGCAAACGAGCTGCCCCACTCCATCAAGCGAAGGCGACCCGTTTAGAGCGACGTGCGTCCTATTGGACGCACAAAGTACGCTCTAACACTTTGAGTCTGCGCATCGTGCTTTCCGAAAATCAATTCGATTTTCGGGCCAATGCGCGAGCAACCGATTGGAGATGATCATGAAGCTTTTTGCCCGCCTCTTCGCCCGCCGCGAAATGAACCTGACCACCGCTCTCGAGCGTCAGCGTCTTGCCAACACCATGCCCGGCCAGACCGGCGCCATGGCCGCGGCACGTCTCGGCTTCGTCGCCTGAACGAGCGCGGTTCCAGGAAAACCGTATTTTCCCGGCCGGAACTGCATAGAAATCGAAAAATACAAGACACCTCCAGGGCCGCGCCCCTGCCGCGGCTTCAGGGTTGACTGCCGCCGCCTCGGTCCGCCGAGGCGGCGTTTATTTTGTTGCGCTTCCATCGCCTTTCACAACCTGACGGTGGCCTGGTTCGAGCAGCACCGCGCGGCGATTGCCCATTTGCGACCCATGTCGCAAATTTAATCTTGCCAAAGCCATCTAGACGATTGACAGGAATGGTTTTTCCTGATGACGCTATGCTATTCGCGACATCCTGTTCGCGTCATGGCTGCGTGAGGTTCCCGTGAACGCCGTAAAGCATCCGGTCAAGCGATCGTTTGTATTCTTCCTTGTTCCCGATTTCACCATGATCGCTTTTGCGACAGCACTCGACCCGCTACGCTCCGCCAATCGGATGCTCGGCTACGAGGCCTATCGCTGGCGCCTCGCCAGCATCGACGGCAAGCCGGTGCGCGCCTCGAACGGCGTCGAGTGTGCGGTCAACACCTCGCTCGAGGAGGAACGCAAGAAGATGGCGGGGCCGGATCGCCCCAACATGGCCATCGTCTGCAGTGGCACCAATGTCGAGCGCTACCAGAACAAGTCGGCCTTTGCCTGGTTGCGCGAGGAATACAATCGCGGCGTTGCCGTCGGCGGCTTGTGCACCGGTGCACATATCCTCGCCGCCGCCGGGCTCCTGTCCAACAAGCGCTGTGCCATCCATTGGGAAAACCTGCCCGGTTTTTCCGAAGCGTTCCCGAAGGCCAATGTCTTTGCCGACCTGTTCGAGATCGACCAGAACATCTACACCTGCGCCGGCGGCACCGCCGCGCTCGACATGATGCTGAAGCTGATCGGCGACGATTTCGACGAGAACCTCGTCAACCGCGTGTGCGAGCAGGTGCTGACCGATCGTGTGCGCAGTCCGACCGACCGCCAGCGCCTGCCGCTGCGCGCCCGCCTCGGCGTGCAGAACTCGAAAGTACTGACCATCATCGAGCTGATGGAGGCCAATCTGTCCGAGCCGCTGTCGCTGATCGAGATCGCCGACCATGTCGACCTGTCGCGCCGCCAGATCGAGCGCCTGTTCCGCACCGAGATGGGACGGTCGCCTGCCCGTTACTACCTCGAAATCCGCCTCGACCGCGCCCGGCATCTCTTGATCCAATCGTCGCTGCCGGTGGTCGAGGTGGCGGTCGCCTGCGGCTTCGTCTCGGCCTCGCATTTCTCGAAATGCTACCGCGAGCTCTACGCCCGCTCGCCGCAGCAGGAACGCGTCGACCGCAAGCAATTGCTGGCAGCCTGATCCCGATCAGGTCTCGGCCGACCGCACTTGCACCGTCCGCATCGCCTCGACGCGGATGTCCTCGGTCAGCCGCGCCTTCAACGCCGAGAATTCGGGACTGGTCTTCAGCGTGTAGTGCCTGGGATGCGGCAGGTCGATGGCGACATCCGACTTGATGCGGCCGGGCCGCGCCGTCATCACGATCACGCGCGAGGCCATGAAGATCGCCTCCTCAATGTCGTGGGTGACGAACAGCACCGTTTTCTTGCGCCGTTCCCATATGCCGAGCAGCAATTCCTGCATCAGCCCGCGTGTCTGGTTGTCCAGCGCCCCGAACGGCTCGTCCAGCAACAGGATTTCGGGATCGTTGGCCAGCGCCCGGGCAATCGCCGTGCGCTGCTGCATGCCCCCTGAAAGCTGTTTCGGCCAATGGTTCTCGAACCCCTTCAGCCCGACGAGGTCGACATAGGAAGCGACGATGTCGTCCAGCTCCTTTTCGGCCATCCCCCGTTCGCGCAGGCCGAAGCCGATGTTTTCGGTGACCGTCAGCCATGGAAACAGCGTGTAGGACTGGAAGACCATGCCGCGGTCCGGCCCGGGCCGCGTCACCGTCTTGCCGTCTAGCAGAACTCGGCCTTCGCTTGGCGCCTCCAAGCCGGCGACGATCCTCAACAGTGTCGACTTTCCGCAACCTGACGGTCCCAAAACGGTGATGAAGTCGTTGGCCGCCACCGCCAGGTCGATTGGCATCAGCGCCTTGACGGGTTCTCCACCCCGCACGCCGGCAAAGGTTCGCGAGACACCCTCGATAAGAAGCTTGCTCACGCCAGGCTCCATGGAAAGAGCCAGCGGTTGAACGCCTTGAACGCAAAATCGGACAACAGCCCGATCAGGCCGATGACGATGATGCCGAAGATGATCTGCCCGGTCGCCAGCCGCGACTGGCTGTTGATGATCATGTAACCGATGCCCGACGATGAGCCGATCAATTCGGCCACGATGACATAGGTCCATGCCCAGCCGAGCACCAGCCGTAGCGTCTCGGCGATCTCGGGCGCATTGGCCGGCATGATGACCCGCCTGACGATGCCATTGTTGGTCGAGCCCAGCGTATAAGCGGCCTCGACCAGATCGCGCCGCGTGGCCCCAACCTTGACGGCAATGATCAGGATGATCTGGAACACCGAGCCGACGAAGATGACGAGCAGTTTTTCCAGCTCGCCAATGCCGGCCCAAAGGATGAGCAGCGGAATGAAGGCCGACGCCGGCAGATAGCGGGCGAAGGAGACGAAGGGCTCCAGAAACGCTTCCACCGGCTTCCAGGCGCCCATGGCGATGCCGAGCGGCACCGCGACGACCGAGGCCAGTACAAAGCCGCCGAAGACCCGCCAGATGGTGATCAGTATGTCGAGCCAGAAACGATCCTCGACCAGCAGCCGCCAGCCATCCCGCAGCATCGACAGCGGATCGGCGAGGAAGATGCGGTTGACGTGGCCGCCAAGCGTGATCCAAGCCCAGAAGGCCACGAACAGCACGAAGAAGGAGATACCGAGCACTGTTCGCAGGCTCGGAGAGACAGGATGCAAGGGGCGCATCTTCGTCCTTTGTCAGCGGCAAGGCGGCGGCGCTCTGCGCCACCGCACGGTGCCCAGGGGTTGAACCGTCAATTCGCCACGGCGCTGGTGTCGGCCAGAGTGGCGACGTCGGGTGCCTCCTTGATCAGCCCCATCTGCAGCAGCAGATCGCCGGCGGTCTTGGAAAAGTCCTGGAATTCCTTGGTGAAGAACTGTTTGTTCTCGGCCTTGTCGGCCCATTTCAGGTACTTTGCCGAATCCTCGAATTCCTTAGCCGACTGTTTCACGTCGGCGCCCATGATCTCGTAGGATTTCTGCGGCTCCTTCTTGATCATGTCGAGGGCGTCGAAATAGCTGTCGGCAAGCGCCTTGGCGGCGTCGGGATTGGCCTTGAGGAATTCGGGCGTGCAGCCGACCGTGTCGAGGACCATCGGATAGTCGAGCGTGGTCGCCAGGATATGCCCCTGGTCGGCCTTGTCGCGCACGGCCGAGATGAAGGGCTCGTAGGTGACGGCCGCGTCGTTCTGGCCGGCGAGGAAGGCTTGCGCCGCCGCGTCGGGTTCGAGATTGACGACCGTGACATCCTTGGTCGACATGCCGTTCTTGTTCAGCACCCAGGCCAGCAGGAAGTAGGGCGACGTTCCAGGCGCCGAGGAAGCGACGGTCTTGCCCTTGAGATCGGCGACCGTCTTGATGTCGTTGCGCACCACAATGCCGTCGGCGCCATAGGATTTGTCGAGCTGAAAAATCTGCTTGGTGGTCACCCCGCTGGCGTTCCAGACCAGCCAGGTCTCGACCGTGGTGGCGGCGCATTGCAGGTCGCCGCTGGCGATGGCGAGCGGACGGCTGGCCTGCGGCACCTTCTTCAAGGTCACGTCGAGCCCATGCTTCTCGAACAGCCCTGCCTGCTTGGCAAGTGTCAGCGGCGCGAATCCGGTCCATCCGCTGATGCCGATGGTGAGCGATGTGGCGGCCATCGCCGGCGCGGACAAGCCCGCGGCAAGTGTCAATGTCGCGGCAAGGACGATTATTCTGTTCATATCGGTTCCCCTTTTGTTTTTCTGCGGGAAATTGTTCACAGAGGCCGATGGGCTTGTCAATCAACAGGACTGTGTTTGCGCGCAAAGCAGCCGGCAATCCGGTTTTGGAATTGCGCTATCTGGCGTCGGGCATCCAGTTGCGGTTGCGCCACATTTTCTCGCCGACCTGGCAGTCGGCGATGGGCTTGTCCTGCGCCAGCACCACTGGCGGATGATCCGCCTCCGCCGCCGCCCATTGCCGTGACGCCGGGCCGGCAAGCTCCAGCACCAGCTTGCGGCGGATGGCTTCGGGAAATTGCGTCCAGTCGTTGACCGGGATCATGAAGGCGCCGGGACCGCCGATGACGCAGTCGCTGTAGTAGCGATCGAGATCGTTGACGTCATAGACGCCGGAAAAGCCGCCTCGGGTCATCAGCGGCAGGCCGTTGATGACTATGCCTTGCCTGACCACCCCGTCGCGGGCGAGATTGACCGGCGCGCCCTGGTTGTTTGGCCCGTCGCCCGAAATGTCAATGACGCGCTTGGTTCCCTGGTAGCCGCTTTCGGCGAAAAGGTCGCTGCCGAACTCCAGCGCGCCGGAGATCGAGGTGCGCCGCGCGCTGTTGGGCGGCTGAGCCGACAATTGCGCCACCACCCGCTCCGCATCGGCCCGGGTCGCGATCGCTGTCCACGGCACGATGACGCGTTGCCAGTTGGTGCCGGCCCATTCGACATAGGTGACGGCGATCTTGCCATAGGCGCCATCGGTAATCGCCTGCAGCACATTGTCGTGCGTCAGCGCCGCCGCGTAGCCATGACGCTGGATCTCGAGCTCGTCGGCCGACATCGACAGCGACACGTCCACCGCCAGCACCAGTTCGACATCGACCGGCTCGTCTGCGCGAGACATTGTCGTCGGCCAGAGCGTCAGCGCCAGCGCGACGACGCTCGAAAGCAGATGTCTTGCAGTGCCAAAACCAGACATGCCGCGAGGGTAAGCCAGAATCGACAGCTGAAAAAGAGAAAAGCCCGACCTGGGCCGGGCTCATCCGAACACGCGCGAAATTCTTGGCGAAGGCTCAGCTCCGCGGCTTGAGATTCTCAGGGTCGTAAAGCGGCTTGTAGCCGACACTGGCGACCTCGACCGGATAGGTCTCGCCGAAATACTCGACCTTGAGCCTGCGGCCCTCCTGGGCATAGGCCCAGGGCAGATAGGCGAGCGCGATGTTCTTGCCGATGGTCGGACCATAGGCCACCGAGGTGGTGAACGACCGGCGGCCGAGTTCGTCGACCAGCGTCTCGCCGGTTGCCGGGTCCATAACCGGCATGGTGCCGACCGGATAGCGGGCGACACCTCTGGAATCCTTGTTCTCGGTCATCACCAGCGTGCATAGCATCGCCGGCTGGTGCGCGCGCTCACGATACTCCAAGTGCTTGGCCTTGCCGCAGAAATCGTTCTCCTTGACCTTCGGGCGGGCGAGATCGGCTTCCAGCAGATTATACTCGGTCAAGAGGTCGGCGTTCTGCAGCCGCAGGCTCTTCTCCATGCGGCGCGTATTGGCGTAGGTCTCGACGCCGAATGGCATGACACCGGTCGAGCGCAGCGCGTCCCAGACGGCGAGACCATCCTCGTAGCGCATATGCAGTTCCCAGCCCTGCTCGCCGACATAGGAAATACGGAACGCCGTAACGTCCTTGCCGCCGATCCGGACCGGCTTGATCGCCGCGAACGGAAAATTCTCCGGCGAAAGCCCATCCGGGTTCTCGACCACCTTTTGCAACGTCGTGCGGGCATTCGGCCCCCAGATGCCGATGGTGACGTACTTCTCGGTCACGTCGGTGATGGTGACGTCGAACCCTTTGTCCTGGGCCGTGCGGCGCATGTACTGGTAGTCGCGCGGCCCGGCGTCGGCGCCGTCGATCAGCCGACAGCGGTCGGCCATGCGGATCACCGTGAAGTCGGCGCGCACCATGCCTTGCTCATCGAGGAAGTGGGTGTAGATGCCCTTGCCGATGTTGTTGTCACCGCCGATCTTGGCCGCGCACAGCCATTCCAGCAGCGCGACATGGTCGGGTCCTTCGATGTCATACATCGAGAAATGCGAGAGGTTGACGATACCGCAATCCTCGCTCATCGCCAGATGCTCGGCGTTGGAGACGCGCCAGAAATGGCGGTTGTCCCATTCGTTCTCGCGCACCGGCACGCGGTTTCCATACTTCTCAAGCAGATGCTCGTTGGCGGCATAGCCGTGCGCACGCTCCCAGCCGCCCAGCTCCATGAAATAACCGCCGAGTTCCTTTTCACGCTCCCAGAACGGCGAGCGCCTGATGTTGCGGGCCTTGGAGAAGGGTTCGCGCGGATGCACCGCCGGGTTGTAGACCTTCATCGCCGTCTCGGTGCAGCGATCCCAGATGAATTGTTCCTTGGTCTGGTGCGGATAGAAGCGCGCATAGTCGATGGCGTGGTGGTCGATCGCGGTGCGGCCATCCGTCATCCAGTCGGCGATCAGCTTGCCCATGCCAGGGCCGTCCTTGACCCAGATGGCGACGGCGTACCACAGGCCCCTCACCTTCTGGCTCTCGCCCATGGACGGGCCGCCATCGGCCGTCACCTGCAGCAGGCCGTTGAAGGAATGGCTTTCGTTATAGCCGAGTTCGCCCAGGATCGGCGTCAGTTCCATGGCGCGTTCGAGCGGCGCCAGGATCTGCTCCATGTCGAGATCGCGCTGCGACGGCGACAGTCGTGCCTGGTCCTTCTCCAGCAGGTCGCGCGGATGGCAGAGGCGCGGATTGGTCTCTTCGTAGTAACCCCATTCGATCTGGCCGCCCTCGGCGGTCTTGGGGTCGCCGGTGTCGCGCATATAGGCCGAGTTGCCCTGATCGCGCAGCAGAGGCCAACCGATCTCCTTGCCGGTGCCGGCGAACTCGGTATAGGGGCCGAAGAAGGTCAGCGGATGGTCGATCGGCATGACCGGCAGGTCTTCGCCGACCATCTCGGCGATCAGCCGGCCCCAGATGCCGGCGCAGACGATGACATAGTCGGCCTCGATCGTGCCGCGGTCGGTCACCACGGCACTGATGCGGCCGTCCTTGACCACGAGCGACTTCGCCGGCGTGTTGGCGAAGGATTTGAGCTTGCCGGACGCTTCCGCCTGGTCGACCAGCTTGCCGGCAACGGTCTGCGAGCGCGGAATAACGAGGCCGGCATCCGGATCCCACAGGCCGCCCTGCACCAGATCCTGTTCGATCAACGGGAATTTTTTCTTGATCTCGACGGGGTCGATCAGGCGAGCGCGTGTGCCGAACGCCTTGGCCGAGGCGATCTTTCGCTTGATCTCATCCATGCGGCCGTCGTCGCCGACACGGGCGACCTCGAGGCCGCCGACGCGCGCGTAGTGACCCATCTTCTCGTAGAAATCGATGGAATAGAGCGTCGTCCAGCACGACAGGAAATCGTGGCTGGTGGTGTAGCAAAAGTCGGAAGCGTGCGCGGTCGAGCCGATATCGGTCGGGATGCCTGATTTGTCGATGCCGACAATGTCGTTCCAGCCGCGCTCGATCAGATGATGGGCGATCGATGCGCCGACAATGCCGCCGAGGCCAATGATGACGACCTTCGCCTTTTTCGGAAACTCTGCCATTGCCCGCGACTCCAGAATGCTGTTGCGGGCGGCGTCGGCGCCCGTCTGATCGGCGCACAATATGCAGGCGACGGGGACGGCGCTACCGCCTGTTTGCGACACGCCTCGGATGCCGCGCGACCCCTCCCCAAATCAGGAAAAACATCTAGCCGTCAGGCGAAAGCCCAGACGTCCTCGGCCTGGAAGCCGACCTGATAGCCCGCCGTCTTCAGCTTGACCACGACCTGTCCGATCTCCGGCGCGGGCAGCGCACCAACCTCGACCTTGATCATGCCGGGACGATAGCGCTTGAGGTCGAGCTGCTCGAACACGATCCAGTCGGCGCCTTCACAATCGACGAGGAAGGCGTCGATATGGGTAATGCCGTTGCGGTCGAGCAATGTCTGCAAGGTCTCCGACGGCACCTCGATGTCTTTCAGATGCGGCGCGAACTTGTTGAAATTGGCGTCGGCCTCGCCCCAGGCATTCTTGCCCGACATCAGGTTGGTGTCGGTCACCGACGAGCAGCCGATGAACTCGATCGGCAGCGTGCCGGCTTCGAGTGCGGCAGCGTCAAAGGTGTGGACGGTGATCGTGCCTTTTGTTCTCGTCACCGCGACGGGTTCGATGACGAAGCGGTCCGTGTCGGGGTAATTGGCGCGCAGCCGTTTCTGGTTGTACGGGATCGGCTCGACCAGCATGGCGCGGGCCTTTGGAATGCGGTGCAGCCAAGGCGTCACGTCATCGAACAGCGCGCCATCGCAGGCGCCGACATTGACCATCTGGAATGGCCGGCCGCTATCACTGAAGCGTGCCTTCAGCGCCGCCTTGGCGAGGAACTTGGTGCCGCGCAGCGACGGCCCGCGATCGAGCAGGCCGGCGGGAAGCCCGAGCGACAGGGCAATGCGCGCCAGGTTGGAAACTGAACTCATGATTTGTCTCCTGGTATGACGTGCAGGGCGGCGCGGTGCTGGCCGGTGACCGCCGCCCACAACGCCATGAAGGGCGGTGCCAGCAGCAGGAATGGCGGGATCAGATGCGGGAAATAAATGCGCGTGTCGTGGATCGGGAAGACGCTGAATTTGGCGAGCGCACCGAGCACCAGCGCAGCAAACAGAATGCCCGCGCGGCGGCCGAGCCTGAAGCCGGCGCGGTTGGCCGCAAACCACCCGGCCAGCGCCAGAACCGAGACCCCGACCCAGCTGTTCAGATTGACGGCGCGCAGCAGCGAGGCGGCAAACGCCCGGAGATAGGCGATGACGGAAAAAGCCGGCTCAAACCCGTCCATATTGTAGTGCTGCCCGATGCTGGAAAACCACAGATGCGGCCACCAGCCGGGATGATGGGCCCAGTGCGAAATGGCAAAATACGCGGCGAGCGAAGCGGCAAACCCGACCAGCACGCCCCAGGCCTTCTGCCGGAACAGGACCAGCAGCACAGCGAAAACGGCGAGGAAAACTATGTTGTCCGGCCGCACCATGAAGGCGAGGAAGAGGAGGATCGCCGTCGCCACCTCGCGGCCTCGGACATAAGCGAAGAGACCGCCTAGCAGCAGTGCCGAGGTAAGCAGGTCCGGTGTCGAAGCGCGCGCAGCGTCGCCGAAATCGGCCATGATCAGCACCGCGCCGACCACCGGTGCCAACGCCAGTGCCTTTTCCCCGCGCAGCCAGAGCAGCGTGATCGCGCCGAACAGCAGGACCGAAAACACCTGCACCAGCCGCATCGCCTCGACCGGCGACATGACGGAACTCAGCGTCGACAGGATTTCGGCATAGAGGAACTTGATCCGGTACATGCCGAGCAACGAATGGAAGTCGGCGGCGTTCTGCGTCATGTGGCTGCGGAAGCCACCGCCATCGTCGGTCAGCGCCTTGTAGTCGCCCGCCGAGACACCCGATTTGACGGTGCTGTAGGCATAATCATGCAGTGCCTGCGCATCGGGGTAGGTGCCCTCCTCCGACATGGCGAGATAGGGCAGCATGTCCCAGTTGGCGTCGGGCATCACCCAGGCCGTGAACGCCGTCAAAAGCATATAGAGGGCGAAGGCAGCCGCACCGATCGGAGCCGCCAGCCGCGCATAGGTCCCCTCGCCCCACGCCAGACCGGCCTCGGCGAGCCGGTCGAGTGGACTTTGCGGAGCGGGCGACTTGGTCAGCATGTCTTCTCGGCGAACGTTCGTTTCAACGGACTTGGCTTTTGACGAAATCCTTCACGATCGCCACGATGCCGCGCGACAAGAGACTGTCGAAGGCATCGACGAAGCGATCGACATGCTCGCGCTGGCAGATCAGCGGCGGCTCGAGCCGGATGACGTTGCGGTTGTATTCGGTGAAGGCGACGAGCACGTCGTAGTCGCGCAGCAGCAGCGCGCCGACGAAACCGGACAGCGAACCCTTCAGCTTGTCGTCGAGCACGCTGACGATGGGGCGCAGCACCATCGGCAAGGTCCGCGAGAAGTCGTGAAACTCCAGCCCGACCATAAAACCCTTGCCGCGCACGTCCTTGATGATCTTCGGGTATTTTTCCCTGAGTGCCTGCAGCCGCTGCAGCAGGTACTCGCCGGTGACGGCGGCGTTGTCGATCAGCCCCTCGTCGTAAAGCACGTTAATGCCCTCGATCGCCGTGGCACACGCCTCGCCCATGCCGCCGAAAGTGGCCATTGCATGGATCATCGCCGTCTTCGGCGTGCCGTAGGCCTTCATGTAGATTTCGCGGCGCGCAATCATCGCGCCGACAGCGGCCTTGCCGGCACCCAGCGATTTGGCCAGTGCCGTCACATCGGGCACGACGCCATGATGCTCGAAGGCATAGAAGCGCCCCGAGCGGCCATAGCCGCACTGCACCTCGTCGGCGACCCAAAGCACACCATACTGGTCGCACAGCGCCCGCAGCTTCTGCCAGTATTCAGTCGGCGCCTGGATGATGCCACCGCCGCCCTGGATGGTTTCCAGCACGATGACGCCGATCTCCGGATCGGAGCGGAACAGGCGCTCGACGGCCTCGATATCGGCAAAGGGAATGCGGACGGTATTGTCGGCCATCCTGAAGTCGGCGCGGTAGAGCTGGCCGTCGGTGATGCCCAGCACACCCTTGGTCTTGCCGTGGAATGAATTCTCGGCATAGACGATTTTCGACCGCTTCGGGCCGGCGGCACGCTCGGCAAGCTTCACCGCCGCCTCCATCGCTTCCGAGCCCGACGAGCCCAAAAACACCATGTCGAGATCGCCAGGCGAACATTTGGCGATGTTGTGCGCCAACGCGGCTGCATATTGCGACATGAACGCGATGGCGATTTCCTGCCGCTTTTCCTCCTGGAATTTCTTGCGCACTTCCAGAATGCGCGGATGATTGTGGCCGAAGGCCAGCGACCCGAAGCCGCCGAAGAAATCGAGGATCTTGCGGCCGTTCTGGTCGATGTAGAACATGCCCTCTGCACGTTCGATCTTGATCTTGTGGAAGCCGAGCAGCTTCATGAAATGCAGCTGGCCGGGATTGAGATGCGCCTTGAACAGGTCGGTCATCCCTGCGACGTCCATCGCCTTGGCCTGCTCGACACTGATCAGGTCGGGCTTGGCGGTGGTGGCGGGCGACAGTGTCGGCGCGCTGACCAGGGTGCGCGTATTCGTCTGTTCCGGCTTGGCCATGACGGTCATTTCAATCTCCTGTTCGCGCCCGCGGCTGGCGTCGAGCGCAATAAACTGTTCGGCGCGCCCCTATTCGGCGGGCACATGCTTGGTGGCGATGGCTTGCCCGGCCTTCTTGGCGCGGTATTCGCTGTAGGCGGCGATCAGCATGTCCTCGTCGCGGTATTGCGGCACCCAGCCGAGCTGCCGCCCGGCCTTGGACACGTCGAGCACACAGTCCTCGTCGGCGATCAGATATTGCTCCGGATCCATGATCGGCATGTTGAAGAGGTCGAGCAGGTCGAGCGTGCGCTTGACCGCCCAGCCAGGGGTAGGCAGCAGGATCGACTTCGAGCCGGCATGCCGGATCAGGTCGCCAAGCAATTTCTTCACCGGCGGCGGATTGAGCGACCCGAGATTATAGGCCTCGTTGGGCACACCGGCCTTCCACGCGGCGCGCGCCGCCTCCGCGCAGTCGAACACCGAGATGAACTGATAAGGGTTGCGGCCCGAACCGATCATCGGCACGGGAAAGTTCCAGTCGATCAGCTTGAACAGCTTTTCGAGGATGCCGAGCCGGCCGGGGCCGATGATCAGGCGGGGGCGAAACAGCGAGATCGACATGCCGCGCTTGCGCCATTCGCCGGCCAGTTCCTCGGTCTTCTGCTTCGACCAGCCATATTCGCCGAGCGGCGCGACCGGGTGCTCCTCGGTCATCGGCTGGGTGACGGTGTGACCATAGATCATGTCGGTCGTATAGTGGACGAGCCTGGGGGCACCAGCCTTGTCCATGGCCTCCAGGATGTGCTCGGTGCCGTGGAAATTGACCGGAAAGAAGAAGTCGTGCCGCTTCGCCCGCACCTGGATCGGCGACAGCATCTTGGCCGACAAATTGTAGACCATGTCGTCGGCCTTCAGCCCGACCGCGGCAACCGAGCCTTGGTCGGTGACGTCGCACTTGATGAAGCGGACAGTGCGGTAATGCGCAAGGTCGCTCCTGACGATGTCGGCGACGACAACCTCTTCACCGTCGGCCACAAGCTTCGGCGCCAGGTGACGGCCAACAAAGCCGTCACCCCCGAAAATCACATGTCTCATCGAACGATCTCGTTTGCTTGTATCTTGTCGGGCGTGATGGAAGCGCTCTGATCTTCATGCCCTCGCCCACTTTGCGCGATCAGCACCGTGCCGACGCAGATGCAGGCAATGCCGGCGATGCGCCAGCCATTCAGGTCTTCTCGGAAGACGAAATAGGCAAAGATCGCGACCGCGACGTAAGCCAGGCTCAGAAACGGATAGGCGAAGGAAAGCTCGACCTTGGAAAGCACGTAGAGGTGCGAGGCCATCGAAATGACGAAGGTGCACAGGCCAAGGAAGACCCAGGGGCTGAAGACGATCTGCAACAGCTTGATCAGCGGATTGGTGCCCTCGAATGAAATCGGTCCGAGCGACATCATGCCTTGCTTCAGCATCAGCTGCGCAGCAGCATTTGTCATGACCGTAAACAAAATGAAGAAGATATATTTCATGCAGACCGCCACCCTCTGATATCAGCTAATACAAATCTGAAAAGATTTCGTGAACCCACAAGACATTTCTAGGTAAATCTGGAAATTAAACATTCGTAAACCACGATTCATTCTAAGTTTACCTATTCGGCTGCCTCTGCATCGCGCCGCCGTAGGTCGACAATCCCGGCCGTGCGCGCCCAGAAGTCGGACATGAAGGCGGGATCGCGCAACGCTTCCAGCCTTGGCCACTCCGGGAACGAAGCAACGAAGGTTGCAGCACTCATGCGCGCATCCTTGTAAGGGTTGACCGCCCCACCAGCCGCGATCGTCATGCGGTCGAGTTCGTCGAGCAGGGCAAGTGTCGCCGCTCCCCTGTTGGGGAAGTCCAGCGTCAGCGTGTAACCCGGACGAGGGAACGACAGCAGCGCCGGCGAGCGGACCCCACCGAAGCGCTTCAAGACGGTGAGGAACGACCCCTGCCCGGCCTGCCTGGCCGCCGCGAGCAGTGCCGGCACGATTGCGCGCGCGGCCTCTTCCGGGACCACGCTCTGATGCTGGAACAGCCCCTTCGGTCCATAGAGCCTGTTCCAGTCGCGCGCACCGTCGAGAGGGAAGAAGAAGCCCTGGTATTCGACCTGGCGCGGCACCTTGGCCTGCCCCTTTTTCCACCTGTAGGCGGCGTTGAAAGCGGTCAGGAACGGCCGGCTGAGCACGTTGAAAGGCGGCTGGAGCGGAACGGAGAATTTCGCGCTCGCACGCGCGGCCGCGTGCGAGCCGTGCTCGGCGTGGTTGCCCGTAAACAGCAGCCCCCGTCCGCTGTTGCGGCCACCGGCGAGCTGGTCGATCCAGGCGACGGCATATTCATTGGCCTGGTCCGCCGCTTCGGCAAGGTCGAAATATTCGCGGAGGTCGCGAAACCGCGTCGTCTTTTCCACGATATCGAGCGACGGAACCCGCATCAGCCGGATCGAAGCCGAGAGGATCAGGCCGGTGAGCCCCATGCCGCCGATGGTCGCCCGAAACAGGCGCGGATTGTCGGTCGCAGAGCAGCGATAGCTGTGTCCATCCGACCGAAGCAGCGTGAAACTTTCCACATGGCAACCGAACGTACCGCGCCGGTGATGGTTCTTGCCATGGACATCGTTGGCAATGGCGCCGCCGAGCGTGACGAATTGTGTGCCGGGCACCACCGCCGGGAAGAAGCCGTGAGGCGCGGCATATGCAATGACATCCGCGAGCAGCACCCCGGCATCCGCTTCGAGCAGACCGCTCTCGGCGTTGAAGCCGCGAATGCGGTTCAGGGGCCGCATGTCGATGACGGTGCCGAGTTGGTTCTGGCAGGAATCGCCGTAGGATCGGCCGTTGCCATAGGCAAGCAGCGACGCTTGCCTGGCCTGGCCGCCCTTCAGCAGCGCAATGGCGTCATCGGCGTGGATCGCCCTCGCCGCTGGCGGCGTGGCAAGGCCAAAGCTCTGGAAGCGTTCCGCCATGCCTACCAGCCTCCGATGACCAGCAGCACCGCGCCGATCGCCACCACAATCTGGCTGCGCCAGTCGCGAATGATGAAGACGACCGGGTCGTCGTGCATTTCGTCGCGGCGCGCCAGGATCCAGACACGCATGGTGAGATAAAGCACGATCGGCGCCAGCGGCCAGATCAGCCAGGGATGCGGATAGAGTTCGCGCACCGCGACGCTGTCCATGTAGAGCGCCAGCACCAGCGCCGAGGAGAACGCCGAAGCCATGCCGGCCTGGGCGACAATCTCCTGGTCTTCGGTGCGATAGCCGCGGCCGGCAATGCGTTCGCCGGGCGGAATGGCTGTGGTGCGCAATTCGACAAAGCGCTTCACCAGTGCCAGCGACAGGAAGAAGAAGATCGAGAAGGCGAGCAGCCAGAACGAGACGTCGACGCCCGTGGCGGCCGCGCCGGCCAGCACACGAATGGTGTAGAGGCCGGCAAGCGTCAGCACGTCGACCAGAAGCATGCGCTTGAACGACAGCGAATAGGCCGTGGTAACGACCATGTAGCCGCCGAGCACAGCCAGGAATTCAAGCGACAGGAACAGCCCGGTGCCGACGCCGATCGCCAGCAGCACCGCGATTGCGCCAAGGCCGAACGGAATAGACAGCGCACCGCTGGCGAACGGCCGGTTGCGCTTGGTCAGATGCTTGCGGTCGAGCGCAAGGTCGAAGAAATCATTGAGGATATAGATCGCCGACGCCACCGCACTGAACGAGATGAACGCCAGCAGGCATTCCCAGATCATGTTGGAATTGAAATATTCGTGCGACAGCATCATCGGCACGGCGATCAGCGAATTCTTCAGCCACTGGTGCACGCGCAGCATCTTGACGACGGTCCGCAACGTCGGCTTGGGCGCCGGCATCGTTTCGGCGCCATGCGCCGCCTGCCAGCGCGCGGCATGACGGTCCGGCGCCACCACGATCGCGCTGCGTGCCGCGTCGAAGACCTGGAGGTCGTGGCGGCTGTTGCCGGCATAGTCGAAACCGGCATCGCCATAGGCCGCAAGGAGCGAGGCTCGCTTCTTTCCCGAAGTGAGATTGTCGAGACCCTCGGTGGCCAGTACCCGGTCGAAAATGCCGAGATGGACAGCAATGGCGTCGGCGAACTTGCGCGGCGTGCCGGTGGCCAGCACGAGTTTGCGGCCCTCGGCGTGCTCGGTGCGGAGCCGGTCGAGCAGGGGCGCCCGATAGGGCAGTGTGGCGGGGTCGATGTCGATGCGTTGGGCGATCGCCTGCTTCAGCCGCGCCGGTCCGCCGGCCGCCCAGAAAGGCACCAGGAAGAAATAGAGCGGATTCTTCTTGAGGAGGATGAACAATCCTTCCCACAAAAGGTCCGTCGCGATCAGCGTGCCGTCGAGATCGACCGCAAGCGGTATTGCGTTCCTGTCCGACCGCGCGTCCATGCCCGTCCTGCCTGCCAGCATCTGATCCGGAAACCCGAACCCGTTGAGCGCCGTATTTCGGCGTCTTGATGCTGGTATAGCGGGGATCGCCTAGCGAACATTAAAACGTACGGTTGCAAAGGGCTGCCGCCGCGGTATTTCCATCGTCATTGTTAAACAACAGCTACCGGAAACAATAAAAGGCCGAGCAAACGCCCGGCCTTTCCAATCATCACACCGAGATTACTTGATGCGCGCGACGCCGCCTGAAATCTCGACGGTTTCCGAACCGGTCAGGGCTTCAAGGTCGCCATTGGGCAAGGTGACAAAACAGCCGCTCTGGCAGAACTCGACGGTTTCACCGCCAGCCAGCGCAAGCTCGGTCTTGCTGCCGCCCTCGGTCACGACCAGCGTGCGCGTCTCGGCGTCCTTGTTGACCGCGCTAGCGGCATGGGCCGAGCCGCTCACGGCGAGCAAGGCCACGGCAGCGACGAGAGACTTCCACATTTGCAATATCGGTGTTCCCACCGCCTCTGTTGCATTTCCACAAGGCATTCTCGCCTTTGCATGGGAGCTTATATGAGATGGAAGCTGAACCGCAACTGAATGCCGCATTCATGCCGCAATTGGCATGCCGACATGCAATCTCCAATCTAATCCGGATCTGGCTTGCGTGTCTTGCGGCTTGATTTGGCCTGACGCTTTGCGTCCGCCTCGGCTTGTGCCTTGGCCTCTTCCCGTTCGGCGAAATCGGCCTCGATCTTGTCGTCGTCGGTCGGCCATGCCACGTGCCTCTTGGCTTCGACGACCGCGCGCGGCGTGGACGGGATTTCGATATGCTGGTCGTCGAATCTTTCCAGCACGGTGAAGCGGACGTCGTTCTGCACGATGTTGCCGTTCATCACATCGGCCAGGAACACGCGGATCTCGAATTCGAGCGCGGCGGGTCCAAAATTGGAAAACAAGACGAAAGGCTCGGGGTTCTTCAGCACCAGCGGATGGCTGCGCGCGATATCCAGCAGCACCGCGTGGACCTGCTTGACGTCGCTGCCATAGGCGACGCCCACCTTGATGTCGATGCGGCCGAGCTTGTTGCGGTGCGTCCAGTTGCCGACGGCGTTGTTGATCAGGTTCGAATTGGGCAGGATCACCGACTGCCGCTGAAAAGTCTCGATCTCCGTGGCACGCACGCTGATCTTCTTGACCGTGCCGCTGACGTCGCCGGCCACAATCCAGTCGCCGACCTTGAACGGCCGCTCGGCCAGAAGGATCAGGCCGGAGACGAAATTCGACACCACATTCTGCAGGCCAAAGCCGATACCGAGGGAAAGCGCACCCGCGACCAGCGCCAGGCTGGAGAGGTCGATGCCGGCCGCAGAGATGCCGACCAGCGCGGCGAGCGCAACGCCGGCATAGCCGACCGCCAGCCGGATCGAGTTGCGCACTCCGGTGTCGACCTTGCCGCGCGCCATGACCGAGCCGTCGAGCCAGCCCTGGAACCAGCGCGTCAGGAAATAGCCGATAACGAAGACGACGATGCCCGACAGGATGCCAGTGACCGAAATGGTCACCGAACCGATATTGATTCCGGTTGCGAGCTTGTACGCCCACGCCTCGATATCGCCGAGCTGGAAGCCCCACATCAAAAGGATCAACGGCAGAAACACCAGCACGATCATCACGTTGATGGCGATGCTGACGACAAGACCGAGCTGGTCGAGTGCGGTATCTTCATAGCTGGAATTGGCCGACAGCCAACGCCCGACCGAGGTGTTGGCGAAAGCGCCCTCCTCGCCGATCGCCTGCGCCGACAGGAAGCCGATATAGGCCGTTATCAGCGCGGTGCCGGTGACCACGACCTGCAGCGAGACGAACAGGGCAAGGCCGATATAACCGAGCAGCGCCGCTATGATGGTGAAAAGCCCCAGCCCGAGCGAGGTGTAGCGCAGCCAGGCCGGCCACGGGCGCCAGCTTCCGTCACGCGCCCTGAACGGCCTCAGCATCGCCATGAGGATCAGGATGACGCCGACGATGATGGTGGCCACGAAACTGCGCGCGATGGTCAGCGACAGCGGCGACCCCATCTTGTCGTTGACGACCGACAGGAAGGTGTTGAAGCTGATGACCACGGCCATGGCGGTGGTCAGGCGGACCAGCCAGCGCGCCGGCCCGGTTTCGACGGGGATGAGCCGCCAGTTGGGCAAACGCGGCTCGAGTGCAGCGTTGGTCAGCCGATTGACACAGAACACCACGCCGATGACCGTGGCCAACGCATTGAGGAAGAGGCCAATATCGCCGCGCAGCACGTTGTAATAATTGAAAAAGAAGATCGTCGAGCCGAGAAAGGCGGCGACAGCCAGCGTCGGCAGCAAGGTCGACCAGAAGGCCACGGACAGGCGGCTGAGATAGGATGGGTCCTCATTGGCCGGATCGGCCTCGAACACCCGCCCGAACAGGCGCCTCCCGCCGACCAGCAGCACCAGCGCCAGGCCGAGCGCCACGAAGGTGGCGGCCAGGATAGCCTGAAACTTGAACTTGATGGCGAAGCTCAGCCAGGACGACACCGCCTTGTAGAAATTGCCGAACTCGTCGCGCGCGTCGGAAAACACCTGCGGGCTCAGCGCGTCCGAGAGCACGTAGCGCTTGGTCAAAAGATTGCGGAACAGCGCGCTGCGCATGTTGCCGATCTTGTCGATCAGCCCGCTGATGCGGATCGACAAGGATTGAGCTTGCGCAATGACCGCGTTGATCTCGGCCTTTTCGGACGTCAGCCCCTCGCGTTCGGCGCTGACGATGTCGGGCTCAGCCGGTTGGCCGGCGGCGGGTGGCGGCCCGAGTTGTTCGAGCCTGCTGTTGATTTCGCCCAGGCGTGTGCGGAACGCCAGCGCGCTGGCCAGCGATTGCCGTGACAATTCCTCAAGTTGCAGGCGGATGTCCACAAGGTTGCTGTCGTCCTCGCCATCCTGCTGTATCTGCTTCTCGAAATTGTCGGCCTTGGTCGTCAGGCCTTGAATGATCTTTTGCTGATCGGCGACCAATCCGGCGGGCGCCTGGCCAACGCCTTGCGCCGCCGCCTCGAACGACAGCGGCGCCGAAACGACAAGCGCCAGGACAAGGATAAGGCGAAGCAATCGAAAAAACATGATGGATTGGCGACTCGCGGACGGCAAAGGCATTCAAAAAGCCTGTCCTTGATAAAGACGGCCATATCATGGGGCAAGTCACCGCGACGATCGCGCTCATCGAGCGTCGGCCAGTCGAAAGGCGATGGCGCAATATTGGCTTTGCATCAGCCCCCTGCTCTATAGTCTGTCGCATCGCCCGCAACGGACATCATACACATGGCAGAGTACTCGGCCCTTTCGCTGCTCGCGAACGCGCTCAAGGGAAACAAGGACTGGAAGCCGGCCTGGCGCAAGCCGGATCCGAAGGCATCCTATGACGTCATCATCATCGGCGGCGGCGGGCATGGGCTGGCGACCGCCTACTATCTAGCCAAGGAACACGGCATCACCAATGTCGCGGTGCTGGAGAAAGGCTGGCTGGGCTCCGGCAATGTCGGCCGCAACACCACGGCCGTTCGCTCAAATTACCTGCTGCCCGCCAACACCCGCTTCTACGAACATTCGATGAAGCTGTGGGAAAACCTGTCGCACGAGCTCAATTACAACGTCATGTTCTCGCAGCGCGGCTGCCTGAACCTGGCGCATACGCCGGCTCAGTTCGACGACTACGCAAGACGCGGCAATGCGATGCGCCATCTCGGCGTCGATGCGGAATTGATGACACCAGCCGAGATCAAGCGCCTGATCCCGGCGCTCGACGTCTCCGACGGTGCACGCTTTCCCGTGGTCGGCGGCCTGATGCAGCGGCGGGCCGGCACCGCCCGGCACGACGCCGTCGCCTGGGGCTATGCGCGCGGCGCCGACCGGCGCGGCGTCGACATCATTGAGAATTGCGAGGTCACCGGCTTCCTGCGCGACGGCGACCGGGTTACCGGCGTTGCCACCTCGCGCGGCGATATCAGGGCCAAGAAGGTCGCGGTCGCGGTGGCTGGCAGCACCGGACGGGTCATGCAACTGGCCGGCGTCGAGACGATGCCGATCGAAAGCCATGTGCTGCAGGCCTTCGTCACCGAATCGCTGAAACCCTTCATCGACACGGTCGTGACCTTCGGCATGGGCCATTTCTATATGTCGCAGTCCGACAAGGGCGGCCTTGTCTATGGCGGCGACATCGACGGTTACAACAGCTACGCCCAGCGCGGAAACCTGCCCATCGTCGACGAGGTGATGAGCGAGATGCTGGCCCTTTTCCCGGGCCTTGCACGTGTGCGCATGCTGCGCTCCTGGGGCGGCGTCTGCGACATGTCGATGGACGGCTCGCCGATCATCACCATGGGCCCCCTGCCCGGCATGTATCTCAATTGCGGCTGGTGCTATGGCGGCTTCAAGGCAACGCCCGCTTCCGGCTGGTGCTTTGCCTGGACCATCGCCAAGGATCAGCCTCACGATTTCAATGCCCCGTTCACGCTGGACCGCTTTCATCGCGGGCTGGTGATCGACGACAAGGGCCAGGGTGCAAACCCGAGGCTCCACTAGACAAGGCTTCATTAGGATCATTCCGTGCTGATCACTTGCCCCTATTGCGGCCCGCGCGATGTCATTGAGTTCACCTATCAGGGTGACGGCAACCGCGAACGTCCCGACCCCGCCTCGCAGAATTTCGAGGCCTGGAATGCCTATGTCTACGACCGGCTGAACCCGGCCGGCGACCACAACGAGATCTGGCAGCATTCCGGCGGCTGCCGCGCGCATCTCAGGGTCGTGCGCAACACGCTGACGCACGAGATTTCCAGCGTCGCCTTCGCGCGCGGCGACCACGGCTCGGCCGCGCGCCGCAAGGCGGAGGACAAGCCATGAGCCCGCGCCGCACCGATACCGGCGGCCGCATAGACCGGCTGAAGACGATCCGCTTCACCTTCGACGGCGTTGCCTATACCGGGCATGGCGGCGACACGCTGGCGTCCGCGCTGCTGGCCAATGGCGTCACCCTGTTCGGGCGTTCTTTCAAATACCATCGGCCGCGCGGCCTGCTGAGCGCGGGCGTCGAGGAGCCCAACGCGCTGGTCACGGTGCTGAAGGGCGAAGTGCGCGAACCCAACATCCCGGCGACCATGGTCGAGATCCATGACGGGCTGGTCGCCGTCAGCCAGAACCGTTTCCCCTCGCTTGCCTTCGACATCCATGCCGTCAACCAGCTCGGCGGAAAACTGCTGTCGGCCGGGTTTTACTACAAGACCTTCATGGGACCGGTTGTCGGCCCGCTGAAAGGCACGCGCTTCTGGATGTTCTGCGAGCATTTCATCCGCCGCGCCGCCGGCCTCGGCAGCGCCGGATCGGCGAAGGACCCGGCCCGCTACGAGCGCATGAACGCCTTTTGCGACGTGCTTGTGGTCGGCTCCGGACCGGCCGGCCTGATGGCCGCCAAGGCAGCCGCCGATCAGGGCGCCCGCGTCATCCTGGCCGATCTCGAGCCGCGCTTCGGCGGTTCGGCCAACTGGTCCGGCGAAACCATCGATGGCGCGCCCGCCGCTGATTGGGTGCGACGCACCGTGGCCCAGCTTGAGGCGCGAGACAATGTCCGGCTTCTGACGCGCGCCACCGTCTGGGGCTACTACGACAACAATACGCTTGCCGCGCTCGAGCGGGTCAGCGACCACAAGGCGCAGCCCGCCAAGGGGGAGCCGCGCCATCGCTACTGGGCGATCCGCACCGGATCCGTCGTGCTGGCCACCGGCGCCTTCGAAAGGCCGCTGGTGTTTCCCGGCAATGACCGGCCCGGCGTGATGCTGGCGCATGCGGCGGAGCGCTACGCCAACGAATTCGGCGTGCTGCCGGGGCAGCGGATCGTGCTGTTCACCAACAATGACAGCGCCTACCGCTCGGCGCTGGCGCTGAAGCAGGCCGGTGCGGCGGTCGTTGCCATCGTCGACGTGCGCCCGCAACCATCCGCCGAGATGGGCGCCCTGGCCGGCGAAGCCGAGGCGGAACTGCTTTCCGGCCATGCGGTGGTCGCCACGGAAGGCGGCAAAGCCTTGTCCGGCCTCAAGGTTCAGCGCTTCGACATGGTCGCGGGTACGCTGAGCGGTGATGCGCGCAGCATCCATGCCGATTGCCTGCTGATGTCCGGCGGCTGGTCGCCGACCATCCATCTGGCCAGCCAGGCCGGCGCCAAGGCTGAATGGAACGCGGCCCGGCAGGCCTTCCTGCCGCCCAAGCCGACGCAAAGCTGGATCGGCGCCGGCGCGTTCACCGGCAGCTTTTCGACGGGAGAGGCAATCGCTGAAGGGCGCGCCGCAGGCCTTGCCGCGAGTGGCGGCACCGCCACGCCGACGGCGCTGCCCACTGTCGAGGCAGCTCCCGGAGATCCAGATCCCGCGCCTGTGTTCGAAATCAAGGGCAGCGGCAAGAGCTTCGTCGACTTCCAGCACGACGTCACGGCGGAGGATGTCCGCCTGGCGCATCGCGAAGGCTTCGTCTCGGTCGAGCACCTGAAGCGCTACACCACACTCGGCATGGCCACCGACCAGGGCAAGAGCTCCAACGTTCCCGGCCTCGCCATCATGGCGGAAGCGCTGGGCAAGCCGATCCCGGAGGTCGGCACGACCCGCTTCCGGCCACCTTTCGCGCCGGTGTCGATCGGCTCGCTGGCAGCGGAGCGCTTCGGCGATCTCAAGCCCGAGCGGCTGACCCCGATGCATGACTGGCATGTCGACAATGGCGCGACCATGTACTCCGCCGGCCTCTGGTACCGGCCGATGATCTACGGGCTTTCGGGCGAAACCGTCGAACAGGCCTATGTGCGCGAAGCCAAGGCGACGCGCGAAAGCGCGGGCATCGTCGATGTCTCGACGCTGGGCAAGATCGCCGTGCAGGGTCCCGACGCCGCCGCATTCCTCGACCGTGTCTACACCAACATGTTCTCGACGCTCGCCGTCGGCAAGGCGCGCTACGGGCTGATGCTGCGCGAGGACGGCTTTGCCTTCGACGACGGCACCACATGGCGCCTGGGCGAACAGGATTTCCTGATGACCACCACCACGGCCAATGCCGGCAAGGTGATGCAGCATCTGGAATATTTTCTCGACGTGATCTGGCCGGAACTCAAGGTCCACGTCACCTCGGTGACCGACGAATGGGCGGGAGCCGCCATCGGCGGGCCGAAAGCGCGGCAGATTTTGGCAGCCTGCGTCACCGGCACTGCCGTGGACAACGCCACCTTGCCCTTCATGGGCATCGTGCACGGCGAGATCGCAGGCGTTCCGGTGATGATTTGCCGGCTTTCCTTCTCCGGCGAAATGGCCTTCGAAGTCTATTCCGGCGCCGGCCATGGCACCCATGTCTGGGAAGCACTGGTCGAGGCCGGTAAGCCGTTCGGGCTGGTTACCTACGGCCTCGAGGCGCTGGGCACGATGCGCATCGAGAAAGGCCATGTCACCGGCGCCGAGATTGATGGCCGCACCACGGCGCGCGACCTGCATCTCGACTGGATGCTGTCGAAGAAGAAGCCGTTCATCGGCTCCGCGATGATGGATCGGGAAGGTCTCGCCGCGTCCGAGCGGCTGGAACTGGTCGGCCTGATCGCGCTCGACAACCGGCCGCTCAATGGCGGCGCGCACATTGTCGAGGACGTCGATGAAGCCAATCCGCACGGCTCGATCGGGCACATCACCGCCTGCTGCTATTCGCCGGCGCTCGGCAAGCATATCGCGCTGGCGCTGGTCAAGGGCGGCAAGGCCAGGCACGGCACGCGTGCGCATGTCTCCGATCCCTTGCGCAACCGCTTCGGGCCCGTGGAGATCGTCTCCAACCACTTCTACGATCCGGAAGGGACCCGCATGCATGGCTGAGCGTCAATCGCCCCTCGAGCCGGAGTTCCATGTCGGCTCGCACGGCAATTTCGAACATGGCGTCGAGATCCTGCTCACCGAAACCAGGCTGGGCTCGATCGTGCAACTCGCGGCATGGCCAGGCGAGGAGAAGAAACTGATGGAGGCCATCCGCACCGTCACCGGGCTTGCTCTGCCCGATGACGCAGGCGGCGGCTCGAGCGACGGCGTGAAAGCGATATTCGGTTTCGCGCCGGGAAAACTCACGGTGACCGATGAAGCCGAAGGACTGGCCCTGGCGTTGACCAAGGCGGTGACGCCGGCCATCGGCACGGTGACGGACCTGTCGCATGGCCGCACCGCGATCCGCATTGCCGGGCCGAAAGCCGAATGGGTGCTGTCGAAATTCTTCGCCATCGACTTCGCCTTGCCTGCCTTTCCGGTCGGCGCCGGTCGCTCGACAACCCATCACGATGTCTTCGCCCAGATTCAGCGCACCGGCACCGACCAGTTCGACATCTATGTCTTTCGCTCCTTCGCGCGCTCGTTCTGGAAGGCGCTCTGCCACGCCAGCGAGGAAGTCGGCTACGAGGTGCAGTAGGCATGCGAGCTTAGAGCCGCGGCCTCTGGCCTCAATGCCGGCTGGTTCTGCCGCTAGAGAATCCTGCCGAAGGCGCCCAAGGTGGAAAACGTGGTCGTCCAACCGGCCCGAGGGGTGAAAATCCCGGTTTAGAGTCGGCATATTTGGTTCGAACATCCCCATGACCGCTGAACTATCCACCGGCGCTACCGATCGCGCCGATGTGCCGGCCAGAGCCCTGCTCCTGCTGCCGCTGACAGTCGCCTGCGGCGTGTTCATGACCAGCCTCGACCAGAATGTCGTGGTGACGGCGCTGCCGGGCATCAGCGAAAGCCTTGGCCGTCCGCCCAGCCAGCTCGGCCTGCTGATCACCGTCTACGTCGCCAGCCTGATCATCTCGATGCCGCTCGGCGGCTGGGCGGCCGACCGTTTCGGCCTGCGCAACGTCTATTGCTTTGCCTTGCTGGTGTTTGCCGCTTCTTCGGCCATGTGCGGGCTCTCGAACGACCTCTGGATGCTGGTTAGCGCCCGCGCGCTGCAGGGCTTCGGCGGCGCGCTGATGGGAACGCTCGGCCAGGTCGTCATCCTGTCGACCTTCCCGCGCAGCCGGACCTTGAAGATCAACATGTACATCTCGCTGGCCGGCCAGTCCGGACCGCTGGTCGGTCCGCTCGTCGGCGGCGCGCTGACCACCTACATCTCCTGGCGCTGGATCTTCTTCATCAACGTGCCGTTCGCGCTCGCGGCCGCAATCCTTGCCGCCTCTCTGTTCCCGACAATGACCAAGCCGGTGCGCACGCGGTTCGATTTTCCAGGCTTTTTGCTGGTCGGCAGCGGCATGGTCCTGCTGGTCTTCGGCATGGACTCGCTGGCGGCGAAGGACGCCGCCGGCGGCATGATCGCGGCCGAGCTTGCGCTGGCGCTCATCATCCTGACGGCCGCCTCCTTCTACTGCCTGCGCGTGCGCAATCCGCTGCTCGATCTCAAGCTCCTGCGCATCCGCACCTTCCGCATCTCGTTTCTTACCGGCGGCGGCCTGGACACGATCGGCCTCAGCTCCGTCGTCTTCCTGCTGCCGCTGATGTTCCAGCTCGGCTTCGGCATGAGCGCGGTGCAGGCAGGATCGCTGACCTTCGTGGCGGCGGTCGGTTCGGTGGGTATGCGTATCTTCATGCCACGCCTCCTCAACCGTTTCGGTTTTCGCCGCGTGCTGGTCTTCAACACGCCCGTCGTTGCCGCCATGGTCGCGGGCTTCGCCTTGGTGCAGGCAACGACCCCGGTCTGGATCACGCTCACCTATATCTTCGTCTTCGGCGTCTTCCGCTCGGTGCAATGGGCCTCAACCGGCAACCTCGCCTATTCCGACATCGCGCCCGAACAGCTAGCCCGCTTCAGCGCGCTCTATTATATCCTGTGGCAACTGGCGGTCGCCATCAGCGTCGGGCTGGCGGCTGCGATGCTGTCGTTTCTCGCCGGCGGCGGGCCGGCCGTTGCCAGCGACTTCCGGATCCTGTTCGTGATCGAAGGCGTCATCACGCTCTGCGCGCTATCCGCCTATCTCAAGCTGACGCCGCAGGACGGCGCCCACGTCAGTGGCCACGGCGCCCACATGAACACGGAATAGCGGCTTGCGCCGGACGGGAGCCTATTCGCTGAACCTCACCCATTCCTCAAGCGGCTCACGTTCTGTGCGGAAGGCGTTCTCGGGCTTGGAAGTGTCTTCATAGCCGAGCGCCATGCCGCAGACGACGATCTCCTCGTCGGGAATGCCGAGCACCGGCCGGATCTGCCGGTGATAGGGCGCGAAGGCCGCTTGCGGACAGGTATGCAGACCCCTGCCCCGCGCCGCGACCATGATGTTTTGCAGGAACATGCCGTAGTCGATCCACGAACCCTGGTTGAGCCGGCGGTCAATGGTGAAGATCATGCCGACCGGCGCGTCGAAGAAAACGAAGTTGCGGTCGTGCTGGGCGCGCATCTTGTCGACTTCCCTACGGCCTATGCCGAGCGCGCCGTACAGGCCGAACCCGTTGGCACGGCGGCGGGTGAGATAAGGCTCGAAGAACTGGGTGGGATAATAGCGATATTCGTCCCAGTCGGCTTTTTCCGCGCGGATTCCGGAATTCATGATGGCATCCGTGATCCGCTGCTTGCTCCCGCCCTTGGTAACGTAGACGCGCCACGGCTGCATGTTGGTGCCGGAAGGAGCGCGCGCCGCAACAGTCAGTATGTCACGGATCGTCTCGTCGTCGATCATGTCGGGCAGAAATGCGCGCACCGAACGGCGCGACATGATCGCATCGTCGACGATTTCGGCGTCAACCGCGATTCGAGCCTTCTTTTCCAGCATGGGCCGTCCCTTAGCCGTGTTCTCGATCGGACGTCCCCACTCGCCGCTCGCGGCGGAGGCTTTGCATGAACCGTCAAAATCCTGCAAGCAAATCTTGAGCATTGGTGAAAATCTACTTGATTTTTTCATGAGCTTCATTTCTCATGAAATTCGCCTGAAAATTTTCATGAAGTGAGCGATTTGGCCTCCCCTACCGCACGAACATTGCAGGGACCTGGCGAACGAGTGCTGGCCGGCGACATCAGGGCGCTGCGCCGGGTGCGCGGGCTTACGCTGGCCGAGATCGCGCTGAAACTCGGCCGTTCGGTCGGCTGGGTAAGCCAGGTCGAGCGCGGCCTGTCGACGCCGTCGCTCAGCGATCTCAGGGCCTTCGCCGAGTTGTTCGGCGTGCCGATCAGCCTCTTCTTCAGCCATGACGTGCCCGTGGAAAGCGAGCGCGGCGTCGTGGTACGCGCCGGCAAGCGCCGCACGCTTGGCACCAGCGAATCCGGCCTCGTGGAGGAGCTTCTGTCACCGGACCTCGGTGGTACCTTCGAAATGGTGCGGTCTGTCTTCGCGCCGGGCGCGGAGTTGAAGAACGAGGCCCGCCGGCCGACCGAGGAGGCCGGATACATCGCGTCCGGGCAGTTCGACATCGAGATTGCGGGCGTCTGGCACCGGCTTGGCGAAGGCGACTCCTTCCGCTTCGAAGGCAAGCCTTACCGCTGGCGCAATCCAGGCAGCGAACCGGCGGTTGTCATCTGGGTGGTATCGCCACCGGTCTATTGATGCATGTCGCCGACGACATGCATCCATAAAGCAAAAGAAGCGCGGCGCGCTTGAAGATTGGGAGAAGAACATGGCGGGTTTGCCGAGCACGGCGCGCGTGGTGATCATCGGAGGTGGCGTTGTCGGCACCTCGTCGCTCTATCACCTGGCCAAGGCCGGCTGGACCGACTGCGTGCTCCTGGAAAAGAACGAGCTGACCTCCGGCTCGACCTGGCATGCGGCCGGCAATGTGCCGACCTTCTCCTCCTCCTGGTCGCTGATGAACATGCAGCGCTATTCGACCGAGCTCTATCGCGGCCTGGCCGACGCCGTCGACTATCCCATGAATTACCATGTCACCGGCTCGCTCAGGCTCGCCCACACAAAGGAACGCATCCAGGAATTCCAGCGCGCCAAGGGCATGGGCCGTTACCAAGGCATGGACATAGACGTGATCGGGCTCGACGAGATCAAGCGCCGCTACCCCTTCCTCGAAACGCATGAGTTGAAGGGCGCGCTGTACGATCCGAGCGACGGCGACATCGACCCGGCACAGCTGACGCAGGCGCTGGCCAAGGGCGCGCGCGACATGGGTGCGAAAATCATCCGGTTCTGCCCCGTGACAGGCGTGCGCCGCGAAAAGGACGAGTGGGTGGTCGAGACACCGCAAGGCGAGATCCGCTGCGAGATCGTCGTCAATGCAGCCGGCTACCGTGCCGCCGAAGTCGGCAGGATGTTCGGCCGCGAAGTGCCGATGATGGTGATGAGCCACCAGTACATTTTGTTCGAGGAAATCCCCGAACTCGCCGCCTGGTCGAAGGAACAGGGCAAGAAGCTGCCGCTGCTGCGCGACGTCGATACCTCCTATTATCTGCGCCAGGAAAAGGCGGGCATGAATCTCGGCCCCTATGAGCGCAATTGCCGCGCGCACTGGGCCACCCACAACGATCCCATGCCGGACGATTTTTCCTTCCAGCTCTTCCCCGACGACCTCGACCGGCTGGAACATTACCTGGCCGACGCCGTCGCCCGTGTGCCGATCCTCGGCACCGCCGGCCTCTCCAAGGTCATCAACGGCCCCATCCCTTATGCGCCGGACGGCAATCCGCTGATCGGGCCGATGCCCGGCGTTCCCAACGCCTTCGAGGCTTGCGTCTTCACTTTCGGCATCGCCCAGGGCGGCGGTGCCGGCAAGGTGCTGGCCGAATGGGTTACGCAAGGCCAGACCGAATGGGACATGTGGTCGTGCGATCCGCGCCGCTTCACCTCCTTTGCCTCCGCGCCGGACTATTGCGTGGCCAAGGGCATGGAGATCTACGGCAACGAATACGCCATCCAGTTCCCGCGCCATGCCTGGCCGGAAGGACGTGACAGGAAACTGTCGCCGATCCACGATCGAATCAAGGCGCTGGGTGCCCGTTTCGACGCCTATAATGGCTGGGAACGCGCCACCTGGTACGCGCAGGACGGCGACGACGTCTCCGAGGAGGCCACGCTGACCTTCCGTCGCGACGGGCCTTGGCAGCAGCGCGTGCGCGAAGAGTGCCTGGCTGTCCGCGACGCTGCCGGCATCCTCGACCTGCCCGGCTTCTCGCGCTTCAATCTCGAAGGCCCTGGTGCCGCCGAATGGCTGAGCCGACAGGTGACCGGCCTGGTGCCGAAGCCCGGCCGCATCGGCCTGGTCTATTTCTCCGATGACAAGGGCCGCATCGTCACCGAAATGTCGGTGGTGCGCCATGGCGAGGAGTCCATGACGCTGATCACCGCGGCGGTGGCACAGTGGCATGACTTCGAATGGCTGAAATCGCACATGCCCGGGGATGCGGCGTTCAAGCTGATCGACCGGACGGAAGAATTCTCCACGCAGATCCTGGCCGGTCCCAACTCGCGAAAAATCCTTGCCGACGTCTGTGACGCCGACCTGACCTTGCCTTGGCTGACGCATCAGGAAACCAGGATTGCCGGGCGCTGGGCCAGGCTGGTCCGCGTCTCCTTCGCCGGCGAGCTCGGCTGGGAGATCCACACCAGGGTCGACGACACTGCCGCGATCTTCGATACGATCTGCGCTGCCGGGCAGAATCATGGGCTGAAGCCGTTTGGCATGTACGCACTGGATTCGCTGCGGCTCGAAAAAGGCTACCGCACCTGGAAGGGCGATCTGTCGACCGACTATTCGATCCTGCAGGGCGGTCTGGAGCGCTTCGTCAAATGGGAAAAGCCCGATTTCCGCGGCAAGGCGGCCCTCCAGAACGAAAGACAGCAAGGCGTGAAGAAACGCTTCGTCACGCTGGTGGTCGAAGATCCCGGCGATTGCGACGCGCCTTACATGTCGACCCTTTGGCATGACGGCCAGATCGTCGGCGAGACGACGTCGGGGGGCTGGGGCCATCGCGTCGACAAGTCGATCGCGCTCGGCATGCTGCGCGCCGACCTGACCGAACCCGGCACATCGGTTGAGGTCGAGATCTTCGGCGACCGCTTCAAGGCGATCGTGCAACAGGACGAGCCCTTGTGGGATCCCAGGAACGAAAGACTGCGCGCATGAAGAACGTTATCCTCACCGATGGCGGCATGGGCCAGGAGCTGGTGCGGCGCAGCCAGTCCGAGCCGACGCCGCTGTGGTCGGCCAGGGTGCTGATCGACGAACCGGACCTTGTGCGCGGCCTGCATGCCGAATTCATCAACGCCGGCGCCCGCGTCATCACCATTAACACCTATTCGGCGACGCCCGAACGCCTGGCGCGCGAAGGTGCGGAAGACCTGTTCAAGCCATTGCAGAAGCGTGGCATCGAGCTCGCCAGGCAAGCGCGCGACGAGGCCGGCGATGCGGCGATCGCCGGCTGCCTGTCGCCGCTCTTCGGCAGCTACGCGCCGGCGCTGACGATCTCCTACCAGGAGACGCTCGACATCTACCGCCGCATCGCCGCCGAGCAGGTGGACGGTGTCGACCTGTTCCTTTGCGAGACCATGGCGTCGTCGGAGGAAGCGCGCGCGGCGGTCACCGCCGCATCGGAAAGCGGCAAGCCTGTCTGGGTGTCATGGACGCTGGCCGATCACGGCACGCCGCGCTTGCGCAGCGGCGAGACTATTGCGTCGGCGGCCGATGCGCTCGGAAATCTGCCGGTGGCGGCGCGGCTGCTCAACTGCTGCCGCCCCGAGGCGATTGCGGCGGCCTTGCCTGAACTGATCGAGCTTGGCGGCCTGGTCGGTGCCTATGCCAATGGCTTCACTTCCACCGAAGCGCTCAAGCATGGCGGCACGGTGGATGTACTGCATGCCCGCCACGACCTCGGTCCGGATGCCTACGCCGACCAGGCTGTCGGCTGGGTGGAAGCGGGTGCGGACATCGTCGGCGGTTGCTGCGAGGTCGGTCCTGCCCATATCGCCGCCTTGCGCGACCGGCTGCAACAGGACGGCTACGCGATCACGGGAGTCTCACATGCCTAAACCATCATCGCGCATCACCGGCATTGTTCCATCGGGCAAGGACGGCTGGGAAGTTCATTTCGCCGCCTGGGCCCGCAAGGAAGCCGGCGAGGACATTATCATGCTGTCGGTCGGCGACCACGATTTCGACACGCCGTCGGAGACGATCGAAGCCTGCGTTGCGGCGGTTCGCGGCAGCAACCATCACTACACGCCGCTGCCCGGCCTGCCGCGCCTGCGCAAGGCGATGGCGGCGGCCTCCAGCGCCTGCACCGGTGTCGAGACGACGCCGGAAGAGGTCATCGCCACGCCGGGCGGCCAAGCAGCACTTTACGCGGCCGTGCAGGCCGTTCTCGACCCGGGCGACCACGCCATCGTGGTTGCCCCCTACTATGCCACCTATCCCAACACCTTCAGTGCCGCCGGTGCCAGCTTCACCGTCGTCGAGACACCGGCCGAGGATGGGTTCCAACCGCGCGCGGACATGATCCGTGCGGCACTCAAGCCCAACACGCGCGCCATACTGATCAACACGCCGAACAACCCGACCGGTGCCGTCTATTCGCGTGAGCGGCTGGAACAGCTGGCCGAAATCTGCCGCGAGCACGATCTCTGGCTGCTATCCGACGAGGTCTACTGGACGCTGGGCGGCGGCGAGCATGTCTCGCCGCGCTCGCTGCCCGGCATGGCCGAGCGCACGCTGGTGATCAATTCGATGTCCAAGAGCCACGGCATGACTGGTTGGCGCATGGGCTGGCTGACCGGTCCGGAAAAAATGATCACACTGCTGATCAATCTCAACCTGGTGACGACCTACGGCCTGCCGGCCTTCATCTCCATCGCTTGCACCGAGGCGCTGGAGCAGCACCATGGCGTCAAGGACATCGCCGAACGCTACGCGGCGCGCCGCACCGTTCTGCTCGATGCCGTGCGCGGCATGAACGATGTCACCGTGCGCGGTTCCGAAGGCGGCATGTATGTCATGCTCGACATATCCGATGTCGAACCCGACGACGAGAAATTCGCCTTCGCCTTCCTCGACAAGGAGAAGGTCGGCGTCATGCCGGGCTCGAGTTTCGGCGAAGCCGCGGCCGGCCATATCAGAATCAGCCTGTGCCAGCCCGAACCCGTGCTCAGGGAAGCAGCCGCCCGGCTGCGCCGTTTCGTTTCCAGCTACCGTTGTGAGGCCGCATGACTACCAGGAGCCTTCCCACGAAAGCCATTCCCACCAAGGCAAGGGCCGTCATCATCGGCGGCGGCGTCTCCGGCTGCTCGGTCGCCTACCACCTGGCCAAGCTTGGCTGGACCGACATCGTGCTTCTGGAGCGCAAGCAACTGACCTCGGGCACGACATGGCACGCCGCCGGACTGATCGGACAGTTGCGCGGCTCGCAGAACATGACCCGGCTGGCGAAATATTCGGCCGATCTCTACGTCAAGCTGGAAGCAGAGACCGAGGTCGGCACCGGCATGCGCCAGGTCGGCTCGATCACCGTGGCGCTGACCGAAGAGCGCAAGCACGAGATCTACCGGCAGGCGTCGCTCGCCCGCGCCTTCGACGTCGACGTGCGCGAGATTTCTCCCAATGAGGTCAAGGAGATGTACCCGCATCTCAATGTCTCGAACGTGGTCGGCGCCGTGCATCTGCCGCTCGACGGCCAGTGCGACCCGGCCAACATCGCCATGGCGCTGGCCAAGGGTGCGCGCCAACGCGGCGCCACCATCGCGGAGAATGTGAAGGTCACCAAGGTCCATACGAAAAATGGCCGCGTCTCCGGCGTGTCCTGGGCGCAAGGCGAAGGCCAGGGCACGATCGAGACCGATATCGTCATCAACTGCGCCGGCATGTGGGCGCGCGACCTCGGCGCCCAGAACGGCGTGAACATCCCGCTGCACGCCTGCGAGCACTTTTATCTGGTCACCGAGCCGATCCCCGGCCTTGGCCGCCTGCCGGTGCTGCGCGTGCCGGACGAGTGCGCCTACTACAAGGAAGACGCCGGCAAGATGATGCTCGGCGCCTTCGAGCCGGTGGCCAAGCCATGGGGCATGGAGGGCATCCGCGAGGATTTCTGCTTCGACCAGTTGCCGGAGGACATGGACCATTTCGAACCGATCCTCGAAATGGGCGTTAGCCGCATGCCGATGCTGGCGACCGCCGGCATCCACACTTTCTTCAACGGCCCTGAAAGTTTCACCCCTGATGACCGCTATTATCTCGGCGAGGCGCCGGAGTTGCGCGGCTACTGGATGGCGACCGGCTACAATTCGATCGGCATCGTCTCGTCGGGCGGCGCCGGCATGGCGCTGGCGCAGTGGATCAACGATGGCGAAGCCCCGTTCGACCTGTGGGAAGTCGACATCCGCCGCACTCAACCCTTCCAGAAGAACCGCCGCTATCTCAAGGAACGCGTCTCCGAAACGCTCGGCCTGCTTTATGCCGACCATTTCCCCTATCGCCAGATGGCAACCTCGCGTGGTGTGCGCCGCTCTCCCCTGCACGAGCACCTGAAGGCGCGCGGCGCCGTGTTCGGCGAAGTCGCCGGCTGGGAGCGCGCCAACTGGTTCGCGCGTGAGGGCCAAGAGCGCGAATATCGCTATTCCTGGAAGCGGCAGAACTGGTTCGACAACCAGCGCGAGGAGCATCTGGCGGTCCGCAACAAGGTCAGTCTGTTCGACATGACGTCGTTCGGCAAGATCCGCGTCGAGGGCCGCGACGCCTGCGCCTTCCTGCAAAGACTCTGCGCCAACGACATGGATGTGGCGCCGGGCAAGATCGTCTACACGCAAATGCTCAACCAGCGCGGCGGCATAGAGAGCGACCTCACCGTGTCGCGGCTTTCGGATACGGCCTATTTCCTCGTCGTGCCGGGCGCCACGCTGCAGCGCGACCTCGCCTGGCTGCACCGGCATGTCGGCGACCAGTTCGTCATCATCACGGACGTAACCGCCGCTGAAAGCGTGCTCTGCGTGATGGGCCCGGATGCGCGAAAACTGATCCAGAAGGTCAGCCCCAACGACTTCTCCAACGAGAACAATCCGTTCGGCACGTTCCAGGAGATCGAAATCGGCATGGGCCTCGCCCGGGCGCACCGCGTCACCTATGTCGGAGAGCTCGGCTGGGAGCTTTACATCTCGACCGAACAGGCCGCCCATGTCTTCGAGGCCATCGATGAGGCCGGCGCCGATGTCGGGCTAAAGCTCTGTGGACTGCACACGCTGGATTCCTGCCGCATAGAAAAGGCTTTCCGCCATTTCGGACACGACATCACCGATGAGGACAATGTGTTGGAGGCGGGCCTCGGCTTCGCGGTGAAGACGGCCAAGGGCGATTTCATCGGCCGCGATGCCGTGCTGAAGAAGAAGGAGGCCGGATTGGACCGCCGCCTGGTCCAGTTCCGCCTCAAGGACCCGCAGCCCCTGCTCTTCCACAACGAAGCGATCCTGCGCGACGGCAAGATCATCGGTCCGATCACTTCGGGCAATTACGGCCACCATCTCGGCGGAGCGATCGGGCTGGGCTATGTGCCGTGCCAAGGGCAGAGCGAGGCGGATGTGCTCGCCTCGACTTATGAAATCGAGATCGCCGGCGAACGGTTTGCGGCTGAGGCATCGCTGAAACCGATATACGATCCGAGGTCGGAACGGACGAAGATGTAGCGGCGCTTTTTCCTTCTCCCCCGTTCACGGGGAGAAGGTGCTAATCTTTCAAAACCGCTCCAACTTCGCCCGCACCTTGACCAGAAACGCCGCTCGCGTCTTCGGCGTCGAGGCGTCCATCAAATAATGCGCCAGGAAGAACGTCTTGCAGCGCCTGGCGCACAGCGCCCGCATGCCGCGCAGCAAGGTCTTGCGCCCGGGCTGGCCGACGACGACGCTCCACCAGGTCGGCGCGCCGCAAGTGGTGATGACGCCGACCCTGGTGACATGCGTCATCAGCGACTTGATCCCTCCCCTGCCCGCCGGCAGCTTGAAGGCGACATCGGTCGCCCACACCCGGTCGAGCCAGCCCTTCAGCATCGCCGGCAGCCCGTACCACCAGGTCGGGTAGACGAACAGGATCGCCTCGGCCCAGTTGAGCAGTTCGAAATGCGGTTTCAGCGCCGGATCCTGCGGCGCCTGACTATTGTAGGTACGCCGCTCCTGGCAGCTCATCACCGGATCGAACTTTTCGGCGTAGAGGTCGAGCAGCCGCACGTCCCAGCCTCGACGCGTCAGCACATCCACGGCGATGTCGCGAATGGCGGCGCAGAAGCTCTCCGGCACCGGATGGCAATAGACGACAAGCGCACGCATCAGAATGCATCCATGCTGGCCGCGACCTTCGCCGTGAAGGACTTCCGGGTTTCATCGGTCGACAGGTTCATCGAATAATGCGCGAGGTAGGTCACCGGAGCACCCGGCTTTACCGTGGCGCGCAGCATGCGCTTGATCAGTTTTCGCGGCGGGTCGCCCATCAGAAAGGCGCGGAACCGGCTGCCGCCATAGGAGGTGACCGCCGCGACCTTTCTTATGTTGTGCAGCGACGGCTCCACCTTGCCGTCGACCAGCTTGAACGACACGCCCGGCAGGAAGACGCGATCGAAAAACCCTTTCAGGATCGCCGGGAAACCGTAATTCCAGACCGGATAGGAAAGCACCAGCGCATCGGCCCGCAACAGGCGCTCGACGTATGGCGCCGCAGGATCCCCGGGACCGCGGAAATTGTGATAATCCAGCCTCTCCCTGCGCGTCAGACGCGGATCGAAATCCTCGCCGTAGAGATCGCAGTCATCGATCGAATGGCCAGCCATCGTGAGCCGCTCGACGATCATCCGGTGCAGGCCGGCATTGAAGCTGGTCTCGACCGGATGGGCATAGAGGACGAGGATGTTCATTACCCAGCCTTTTGCAACCCCTTGAACAGGAACGTCCGGCCCGAACGGTAGTCATAGTCCGGGTTTTCCCAGGCGATCATCTTGCCGGGATTGAGCAGGCCTTGCGGGTCGGTCTCGCGCTTGAAGGCGAGTTGCACCGCGTCGGTCTGCTTCATGCCGCCCTCTTCCAGCGTGTAGCGGTGCGGGTTGAAGATCGGGCAGCCATTTTCCTCATGCAGGCGGATGATCTCGTTAAGCCGCGCCTCGGTGGTGAACTTGACCAGCGGCAGGCCGAAGCAGGTGATGTTGCCATCCAGCCGCACGAATTCGAGATGCGAGAACACTTCGCCGGGAAACATCGCATCCATTTTCTCTACCAGCGCCAGCTGGTTGGGAAAGGGATAGAGCGACTGCAGGTAGGTGACGGCGGGGTCGACGCGCAGCGCCCGGAGCGTCGTGTGGTTCCAGGCCAGCTCATAGGCCGGCGGCAGGCCCTTTTTCTCCTCCGGGGTCGCAGTGGTGGCGTTGTAGATCACCTCACCCCCGGCGCGGCGCGTAAAGGCCAGAAAAGCATCCAGCCCATGTTGCGCCACCATGACGACGCAGATGCTTTGACCTTCCCTGAAGAATTTCTGGTGCCGCTTGAAATAAAGCTGCGGCACGGGTGCCGCGATCGGCGTGATCAGCTTGGTCAGGATGCCGTCCTGGCAAGCCAGCGCATTGCCATAGCGCGCCGCATCCATGAATTGGTCGAAGCCGACGATGACGTCGATCCAGTCATAGGCCGCCGTCAGCGGCATCTCGACTTCCGAGATGATGCCATTGGTGCCATAGGCGTGGGTCACCTTGTGCAGGTCTTCGCCGGTGAGTTCGAGCACCCTCGGCTCAGCCTCCATCGTCACCACGCGCAGGCGCAGCACATTGCCGAAATCACGCAATCCGCCGAAATTGATCGAGCCGACGCCGCCGGAGCCGCCGGCGATGAAACCGCCGATCGAGGCGGTGTTGTAGGTGGAGGGCGACAGTCGCAGCTCCTGCCCGGAATGCGCGCGCGTCGCCTTGTCGATGTCGGCCAGGACCGCGCCCGGCCCGGTCACCACGCGCCCCGGCGCGATCGACTTGATCTCGTTCATCTCGGCGAGATTGAGCACCACGCCGCCCGAAAGCGGCATTGCCTGGCCATAATTGCCGGTGCCGCTGCCGCGCGGCGTCACCGCCACGCCATGGCGATGACAGGCGGCAAGCACGCGGATCAGTTCGGCCTCGTTCCTGGGCGTCACGATGAGGTCGCCGGTGACATGGTCGAGCTGTTGTTTCAGGACCGGACTGTACCAGTAGAAGTCGCGGCTCTTCTGCTGGACGATGGCCGGATTGTCGTCGAGCTTTATCCCATCGAGATCGCGTTTGAGCGCCGAAACATCCATCATTCCACCATCAGTCCGTCGAGTTCGGCATAGTCGGGCAACTGCCGGTCTATCGCTCGCCCCGCACGCACGACGATGCGATCCGATTCGGGGCGCGACAGCAATTCCGTCCAGCTTCGACCTTTGAACAGCACGAAGTCGGCATCGCCTCCGGCGGCGAGCGTGCCGAAGCCATCGAGCCGCATCACATGGGCCGGCGTCGCGGTGACCGCCTGCGGCCAGTCGCCGACCGGGTGATCGAAATGCAGGACGCGCGTCGCCAGGCGGTAGACCTCCAGCATGTCGAGATCGCCATAGGCATGGAAGGGATCGCGCGTGTTGTCCGAAGCGACGGCCACGGGAATGCCCCTCGCCTTCATCTCGTGCAGCAGCGTCACGCCACGCCAGCGCGGTGTGGTCTGGTCAGTGCGACGGTCCTGCAAATAGAGATTGCACATCGGCAGCGACACGATTGCCAGCCCAGCCTTCGCCACCTTGTCCAGCGTGTCCAGCACCTCGAGATCGGGCTGGCGCGCCAGCGAGCAGCAATGGCCGACGAGGATGTTGCCCTCGAAGCCGTTCCACAGCGCCGCCTCGGCGATCTTCTTCAGCGAGATCGCGGCGATGTCGTCGGTCTCGTCGGCATGGAAATCAAGGTCGAGGCCGTGCTTGATTGCCTGCGCGAAAACGTGGTCGAGCAGCTCTTCCAGGTCCGGCACCATATAGGTGACGACGCCCAGCACGCCCTTGGCGGCGGCCACGCGTTTGGCCAGCCTGTCGAACCATTTCTTGTCGCGCACGCCCTCGATGCCGAGCAGGCAGGCACCTTGCAATTCGATGCGGCCACGCCATGCCTCGCGCATCGTCTCGAACACGGGCCAGGAGATTTCCTCCTGCGGCGCGACGCTGTCGATATGAGTTCTGAGCGCCCCGGTGCCATGCGCGTAGGCCGAGCGCAGCGAGAAATCCATGCGGCGCGCCACATCCTCGGCGGTCCAGCGCGCCACACGGTCGGCGCCCGTGGCGTTCAGAGCGCCCATGAAGCTGCCGTCTGGATTGGGCTTTCGTGGCCAGATATGGCCCTTGTCGATATGCGTGTGGCAGTCGACGAAACACGGCAGCACGATACGGCCGGCAAGGTCGATGGCGCCCGCCGGTAGCTTCGATGCGGCCTGCACGGCGATGCTGGAAATCTTGCCGTCCGCGACGGTAATGTCGGCAAGGGCGAAACCGTCGCTGTCGAAGGTCGCAGCGAGGCCAAGCGTGACAGATTGATGAACACGCGCGTTGGCAAGGCGGTAGGAGCCAGAGGCTGGTATCAAGATCTACCGCTCCTGCTTCAGCGCGCTTTCGTGCCAGCGCCGCAAAATGAGATGCGAAATCAGCGACAGCACGAGAAAGATCAGGATGCCTGTCAGCGATATCAGAAACAGCGCCGCGAACAGCCTTGGCGCGTTGAGCCGGTAACCCGCTTCGATGATGCGCGAGGCAAGCCCGGACGACTGGCCGGTGGCGCCGGCGACGAACTCGGCCACCACGGCGCCGATCAGCGACAGGCCGCCGGCAATCTTCAGCCCGCCGAGAAAATACGGCATGGCCGCCGGCAGCCTGAGATAGCGCAGTTGCTGCCAGCGCGTCGCGCCGTTGAGCTTGAACAGGTCGCGCAGGTTGCGGTCGACCGAGTTGAGGCCGAGCGTGGTGTTGGACAGGATCGGGAAGAAGGCGACGATCCAGGCGCAGAGCAGGAGCTTGGTCGTCTGGTTGTCGACATAGATGTTGATCAGTGGAAAGATCGCTACGATCGGTGTCACCTGCAGCACGATGGCGAAGGGGAAGAACGACATCTCCACCCATTTCGACTGCGCGAACAAGACCGCCAGGCCGACGCCACCGACCACCGCCAGCAGCAGGCTGAGGAAGGTGATGCGCAAGGTGACCAGCAGTGCGGAAAACAGCAGGCCGGCATCGTTGTAGAGCGTTGTCAGCACAACGCCGGGGCGCGGCAGGATGTATTGCGGGATCTCGTTCCACACGCAGATGCGGTCCCACAGCCAGATCGCCAGGATCATGATCGCCAGCGGCAGAACCCAGCGGCCGATCCGCTCAAACCGCTCCTGGCGCACGCGGCGCGCTTCCTCGGGGTCGAGTTTCAACGTGCCGTCAATGGCTGTCATGATGCGAGCCCACTGTTGAATTGATGGCATTGACCAGCACATCCGAGGCTTGCCGGCAAAGGGCCGCATAGTCAGGCGAGGTGCGAAACGCCTCATCGCGCGGATAGGAGGCCTCGATCGCGAGTTCGTCGAACACCCGCCCCGGCCGAGCCGCCATGACGACGACGCGGTTGGAGAGAAACACGCTTTCGAACACACTGTGGGTGACGAAGACGACGGTGAAGCGCTCGTCTTGCCACAGTTCCAGCAGGTCGTTGTTGAGCTTGAAGCGGGTGATCTCGTCGAGTGCCGCGAACGGCTCGTCCATCAACAGCACGCGTGGCTTGGTCACCATGGCGCGCGCGATCGAGACGCGCATCTTCATGCCGCCGGAGAGTTCGCGCGGCACGGCGTCCTCGAAGCCGGTGAGGTGCACCCGCGCCAGCATCTCCGTTATCGCCGGGGCGGCCTTGGCGCGGGAAATGCCTTTCAGCCTGAGCGGCAGCCAGACATTGTCGAAGACGCTGGCCCAGGGCAGCAGCGTCGGCTCCTGGAAGACGAAGCCGATATTGGCACGGTCGAGCGAGCCGCCGCCGCGCCAGTCGAGCACGCCGGATGTCGGCGTGGACAGGCCGGCAATCAGCCGCAGCGCCGTCGACTTGCCGCAGCCCGACGGTCCGAGCAGGCTGAGGAAATCGCCTTCCCGGATCGTCAGGTCGACATCGCTGAGCGCCGTCACGCCGTTGGAAAAGACCTTGCCGACGCCACGCAGCGCCAGCAAGGTCGGAGCCATGTCCGAGGCGGGCGTTTGCGCCACCTGTTCCCGCATCATGCCGGGCCGGCCTATTTCTTCAGCTCGAGCCCGACCCCCTTGTTAATGAAGGCCAGCGTGTAGGCTTTCGTGATGTCGATGCCTTCAGGCGTGACCTTGGCCTTGACCATCTTGTCGTAGAAGCTCTTGATCCGTTCTTCCTTCATGGCGCCGATGCCGAGCTTCTCGGTGTCGCCGGAATCGGCCAGGCCGAACTTCTTCATCTGCTCGATCGAGAAGGCGATCTGCTCGTCGCTCATGTCAGGATTGTCTTTCTTGATCATGTCGTTGGCGGCCTTGTTGTCGCCGTAGAGGTACTTGTACCAGCCCTTGGCCGAGCCATCGACGAAGCACTGGACCACCTCAGGCTTCTTGTCGATCGTCTCCTGCATCACCTCGATCGTAGTCGAATAGGTGTCCCAGCCGTAGTCGGCGAGCAGGAACTGGTTCGGCACGAAGCCGCCTTCCTTCTTGACCGCGAACGGCTCCGAGGTGACGTAGCCCTGCTGGATCGACTTCTTGTTGGCGAGGAAAGGGGCGGTGTTGTAGGTGTAGGGGACGCGCTTTGAAGCGTCGAAACCGAGCTCGATGACCATCCACTGGAAGAAGGTCTGCACGCCTTCGTCACCCAGAATGTACTGCTCGGCGTTCTTCAGGTCTTCCCATTTGTCGAGCCCCTCGCCGGGGTGGGACATGATGACCTGCGGGTCCTTCTGGAAGTCGGCTGCCACCACACGCATCGGAATGCCTTGCTGGACGGCGTCGAAGGCCGACAGCAGATTGCCGCCCATGTAAAAATCGATCTTGCCGGCGAGCAACATCGGCCGGCCGCTGACCTGCGGGCCGCCCTGCATGATGGTGACGTCGAGACCGCAGGCGGCGTAGGTGCCATCGGCCACGGCCTGGTAATAGCCGCCATGTTCCGGCTCGGCGAGCCAGTTGGTGCCGAAAGTGACTTTTTCATTCGCCGCCGCGCCCAGCGTGCTGGCCGCAAGCAGGGCCACCACCGCGGCCGAAATCTTCTGTTTCACGTACATTGACACCGCCCTTTATTTGCACCGGCGCGTTGCGCGCCGTGCTTGACACCAAAGATTCAAGAAGCAAGACACATGCCACCGGCGTCGCGCGCCGGGACCCGCCCGCCTGCACCACAGCCATCTGCGAAAGCCGGAAAGGTCGTGCTGCACCGAAGGGCATCGTGCCTATTTTTTGAACGCCTGTCCACAATCGCACCGGCGACATGCACCACCATCTTGATGGTGCAATGCATCCGGCCTTAGGCTGGCGATATCCAGGAGATTGCCATGTTCAAATTCCTTACCCCTAAGTCGATCAAGCCACCCTTTGCCCGCTACAGCCACGGCGTCGAGGTGCCGGCCGGCAAGCGTCTGGTGCTGTGCTCGGGTCAGGTCGCCATCACGGCGGACGACCAGATACCGGAAGATGCCGGCGCGCAGGCCGAACTCTGCTTCAGGAACATCGCGGCGGTTCTGGGCGAAGCCGGGCTGGGACTTGGCGACATCGTTCGCATCAACGCCTATGTCACCGACCGCGCGCATCTGCGGCCCTATATGGAGGTTCGCGACCGGCTGTTTTCGAGCCCGGCGCCAGCCTCGACGCTGATGATCGTTTCCGGCTTTGCCCGGCCCGAATTCAAGGTCGAGGTCGAGGCCATCGCGGCCGGGTGATCGACAGGCCGGCCGCACCGCGCTAGGTCTGACCTGATCATTTGAAGAGGCGTGACATGACTGCTGGCAAGAAACGCGTATGGTGGGGCGACTACCGGACCACCGAATACGCCTCGATCGATCCCGAGGCGACAATCGCGGTGCTGCCGCTGGCGGCTATCGAGCAGCATGGACCGCATCTGCCTGTGTCGACCGACACTTCGATCATGAACGGCATGCTCGACACGGTGATTTCACGCTTGCCCGACGATCTCGACATCCGCATCCTGCCGGTCCAGGCGGTGGGCAAGTCGAACGAGCATCTGCACGCGCCGGGCACTCTCACCTTGCCGGCAACGACGCTGGTCGACGCCTGGACCGAGCTCGGCCTGTCGATCGCGCGCGCCGGCGTGCGCAAGCTTATCGTCGTCAATTCGCATGGCGGCAATGAGGAGATCATGGGCATCGTCACGCGCGAATTGCGCGTGCGCGAAAAGATGCTGGCGGTGAAGACCAGTTGGCAGCGCTTTGGCCGCCCGGCCGGCATGTACACCGAACTCGAGGATCGTCACGGCATTCATGGCGGCGATGTCGAGACGTCGCTGATGCTGCATTTCCGGCCCGATCTCGTCGACATGGGCAAGGCCGACAATTTCGTTTCCAACGTCGCCAAGGCCGAGCAGGAATTCTCGCTGTTGCGCCACACAGGCACCCACGCCTTCGCCTGGATCGCCGGGGATCTCAACCCGAACGGCGTGGTCGGCGACGCCAGCATCGCGACAGCCGAGAAAGGCCGGCTGACGGCGGAATATCAGGCTGACGGGTTCATCAACCTGGTGCGCGACGTGCGCAAGGCCAAGCTCGCGGAGTGGCTGAAATAGCTAACCGTCGATCCTGAGGGCGAACGGCGTGCCTTCAAAGGCGTCGGCGCCGCGCCCGATCGACTCGATCGCCTCGATCATGCGGCCGTTGCGCTCGAGCAGCGCGTCGGCCACCGCGATCAGCCGCGGATTGGGCGTCGCCGAAGGCGATAGCGCTCGCAGCGTCCGCGCCAGTTCCACCTCGTTGCGTTTCGGCGCCAAAGCCGCGGCGATGATATAGGCCGAGGCGGTCGAACGGCTGATGCCGGCATAGCAGTGCACCAGCATTGGTTTCGCCCGGTCCCAGCGGCGTGCGAAATCGAGCAGGTTACGGACATGCTCCTCGCCCGGCATGGTCATGCCGTCCTGCGCCACGGCGATGTCGTGCATGACCAGGTGCAGATGGTTTTTCCTTGGGATCGAGGCCGGTCGGACTACGTCCGTTCCGGCGGCGAGCAGCGACAGCATGCGGTCGGCGCCGGTCCTGGCCACCACTTCCTCGATTTTCGCCAATGAGCAGACATGGATCATTGTTTGAAACCTTTCGAACGATCCTCGCGCCGCGACGCCCAATCGGCAAGGGCGGATTCGATCCTGCGCCACTCCTCCTCGCTCCCCGGCAGTCCGGCGCGCAAGGCATGCGGCCGTTCGGAGAAATGCCGCAGCAGGATACCGCTCTGGCCAAGCCCGGAAAACAGGCCGCCGGCATCGGGCAGGCTGAGATAGCGGAACAGCGTGGTGCCACCCGCGACGGGAACGCCGAAACGGCTAAACAGCGCGTCGAGCCGCACCGTCGCTTCCGCCAGCGAGGCCCGCATCGCATCCTGCCAGTCGAGATCGGCGAGCGCGCGGATGCCGTATTCCAGGGCCGGTCCTGCGACAGCCCACGGCCCGAACTGCATGTCCAGCCGTTCAGCCGTCGGCGCGTCGGCAAGCGCGAACCCGAGCCGCAGGCCGGCCAAACCAAAGAACTTGCCGAACGAACGCAGCACGACGATGCCGCCCTGGCCGACATCGCCGGCGAGGCTGTGCTCGCGTGGACCCACATCCATGAACGCCTCGTCGACGACCAGCAGCCCGCCCTTGGCGCGAAGTCCAGCGGCCAGCACCAGCAACCGGTCGCGCTCGATGATGCGCCCATCCGGATTGTTCGGATTGACGATGATGGCGAGGTCGGCTTCCGCCAGCGCCGCGAAATCGCTGACCTCGACCACATCGTGCCCGGCAATCGCCGCCGCCCGGGCGTGTTCGGCATAGGTCGGCCCCAGCACCATTGCCTTGCCGGGCCTCACCAGCGAGGCGACCCGCGGCAACAGGATCTGTGTACCAGGGACCGCCACCACGCTTGCTGGGGAAGGCGCGCCATAGGTGTTGGCCGCGATCTCTACCAGTTCGCGCCCACGCGCGGCCTCTGGCAATCGCCACAGCGAGGTGGCGGGCAGGTCGAAAAGCGGGTAGGAGTGCGGATTGATACCGGTCGAGAGGTCGACGAAAGGCAGCACGGCATTGGGGAAAAGCGCCCTTGCCCGGCCAAGACTTCCACCATGGTCCACCGCTCCTTCAAGAAGCTTCATGTCAGTCCTGATCGCTTTCCTGTCATTAATTGTCGAATTCGCCCTTGGTTATCCCGACTGGCTGTTTCGCGCCATCGGCCATCCGGTGACATGGTTCGGCAGGCTGATATCCTTTCTCGACTTGCGGCTCAACCGCGCCACTGATCCCGACGCGCTGCGTCGCCAACGTGGTGTCCAGGCGCTTCTGGTCATCGTGCTGGTGCCGGCGATAGCAGGCCTTTGCGTGCAGCTTGTTCTGCTCTGGTTCGTCCCCCTGGGATGGATCATTGCCGTCTTTCTGGCGACATCGTTTCTGTCGCAGAAAAGCCTTTACGAACATGTCGAAGCCGTCGCCGACGCGCTCGACAGCGGAGGCCTCGACATGGGCCGAGCCGCCGTTTCGCGGATCGTCGGCCGTGATCCCGAGACGCTCGACCGCGCCGGCGTCTGCCGCGCGGCGATCGAGAGCCTGGCAGAAAATTTTTCCGACGGCATCGTCGCCCCCGTCTTCTGGACCGGGGTCGGAGGGCTCGCCGGCGGCGCCGCCTACAAGGCGGCCAACACCGCCGATTCGATGATCGGCCACCGGACTCCGCGCCATGAGGCCTTCGGCTGGGCGGCGGCGCGCTTCGACGACTGGATCAACCTGCCGGCATCACGGCTGACGGCGCTGCTGATCGTGCTCGCTTCCCTCCTGGTCGAGGGCGCCGACCCCCGCGGCGCCTGGCAGGCGGTACGGCGCGACGCGAAAAAACACCGCTCGCCCAATGCCGGCTGGCCGGAAGCGGCCATGGCCGGCGCACTCGGGCTGGCGCTCGCCGGACCACGCAGCTATGGCGGTGTCATGGTCGACGACATCTTCATGGGCGAAGGCGGGCGCCGAGATGTCGACAGCGGCGATATCAGGCGGGCGCTCAAGCTTTACCGGGTCGCGGACTACCTGCTGATCGGCTTGTTCGGCCTGGTCGCGCTGATCGCCGTTCTGGTTTTCTAGAACTCGATGCCTTGCTGCGCTTTCACGCCCGTCGAGAAATGGTGCTTTGTCACCCCCATCTCGGTGACCAGGTCCGCCGCCTCGACCAGCCCCGGCTTGGCGTTGCGGCCGGTGACGACGACATGCAGGCCTTCGCGGCGGGCCTTAAGCGCCGCAACCACCTTGTCGAGAGCGAGATAGTCGTAGCGCAAGGCAATGTTGAGCTCGTCGAGCACGACAAGGCTGATCGAAGGATCGCCGATCAATTCCAGAGCCTTGGCCCAGGCGGCCTCGGCGGCAGCGATGTCGCGCTTCAGGTCCTGCGTCTCCCAGGTGAAACCCTCGCCCATTGCGTGCCAGACGACACGGTCGCCAAAGACGGCAAAGGCGTCCTTCTCGCCGGTGTGCCACTTGCCCTTGATGAACTGGACGACGCCGACGCGCTTGCCGTAGCCGAGCACGCGCAGCGCGAGACCGAAGGCGGCCGTGGTCTTGCCCTTGCCGGGACCGGTGTTAACGATCAGCAACCCTTTCTCGATCGTCTTGCCCGCAACCTCGGCGTCCTGCACTGCCTTGCGCTTGGCCATCTTGGCGCGATGGCGTTCTTCATCCTTGTCGTCGATATCGGTCATTTCACTTCACCTTGAGCGGTAGCCCCGCCACCATGAGCAACACCGTGTCGGCTACTGCCGCGACCCGCTGGTTGAGCCGGCCGGCATCGTCACGAAACCGACGCGCCAGCGCGTTGTCGGGCACGATGCCTTGCCCGACCTCGTTCGTCACCACGAACCACGGTCCGCGCGGCCGAGACAGCACGTCCGCCAGCCGCCGGCACGCGGCCTCGACGTCGTGATCGGCCAGCATGTGATTGGTCAGCCACAGCGTCAGGCAGTCGACAAGCACCGGCTGCCCGTCTGGCAACGCCTCCAGCGCTTCGGCGAGGTCGAGTGGCGCATCGGTGGTCGACCAGCCCTCACCGCGCCGCGAGCGGTGCAGCGCGATGCGCTCGCGCATCTCGTCGTCATGGGCTTGCGCCGTGGCGATATAGGCCCATGGCGAGGGCAATGCCGTCATCAGGGTTTCGGCGTGGGGGGGGGGGGGGGGGGGGGG